>NZ_JBFBFA010000021.1:0-122753 GCF_040683915.1 Kitasatospora sp. NPDC093102
TTGCTGAGGTCGAGGTGGTCGACGGTGACGTGCCAGGGGTCGTCGATGATCTGGACGGGGTCGCCGTCGGGGCCGGTGGTGAACCGGGTCCGTAGGACCTCGTGACGCTCCACGAGCGCGTCCAGCGCGGTGTTCAGGGCGGTCGGGTCCAGGGGGCCTTCGACGCGGAAGGCGGTGGGGACCACGTACTCCGCGCTGCCCGGGTCGAGCTGGTCCAGGAACCACAGACGCTGCTGCGCGAACGACAGCGGCACCTCCCGCACCCCTTCCCCACGACGGGGAATCCGGACGGCCGCACTCGCGCACCGCATGCGAGAAAGAAGGCGTGCCTCGGAAGAGAAATCACCCATTAAAATCACTCCTTGATTCACCGCTCGATGCAAATGGAATTGCGCGTTGAAGCCCATTATCCAATAGCCCTCCATTCGCTCGCTATCGGCGCCCTATTTCGCTGGAAAGGCTTGACGGAGGGCCCTCCGGACTGCGTAAAGTCTGGGTCGCTGGCCACAAGCCCCCGCCGCCGCACAGTTCGACCGTCCGGTCCTGTGCCCTTATGGCGGCGTTCCCGAAAGAGGCGAAAAATGACTTCGAACTCTCCTGCCCCCGCACGCCGGCTCCGGGTCTTCGACTCCACGCTCCGCGACGGCGAGCAGGCCCCCGGCAACGCGATGAACCCCGAGCAGAAGCTCGAACTGGCCCTCGCCATCGAGGCCACCGGCGTCGACACCATCGAGTCCGGTTTCCCCAGCTCCTCCCCGAGCGACCTCGAGGCCACCAAGCTGATCGCCCAGGCGCTCACCACCGCCAAGGTCGCCACCCTCAACCGCGCGGTCCGCGAGGACATCGAGCTGGCGGCCGAGGCCGGCGGCATCGACCACCAGGTCCAGATCATGGCCACCGGCAGCGACGTGCACCTGGAGCACAAGCGCGGCCTCACCCGCGTCGAGGGCATGAAGGAGATCATCGACAGCATCAAGTTCGCCCGTGAGCTGGGCTTCACCGACATCACCCTCGGCATCGAGGACGCCAGCCGCGGATCCGACGACATGCTGCGGCCGCTGATCGAGGCGAGCGTCGAGGAGGGCGCCCGTACGGTCGCGCTCGCCGACACCACCGGCTGCCTCATCCCGTCGGAGTTCGGCGCCCAGGTCGCCCGGGTCCGCTCCTGGGTCCCCGACGACGTCATCCTCTCCACCCACTGCCACCAGGACCTCGGGCTCTCCCTCGCCAACGCCCTGGCCGGCGTCGAGGCGGGCGCCGACGAGGTGCAGGCCACCCTCGCCGGAATCGGCGAGCGGGCCGGCAACACCCCGCTGGAGGAGCTCGCCGCCGTCCTCCTCTACAAGGGCGAGCAGCTCGGGGTCACCAGCCGCCTGCGCACCGAGAAGCTGTACGACGCCTATCTGATCCTCGGCCGGATCATCGGAATGTCCGCCCCGCGTAACAAGGCCATTTTCGGAGAAAACGCCTTCGCGACGCAGGCCGGTATCCACCAGGCCGGAATGCTGCGCAACCCGGTGACGTACGAGTACGTGGAGCCGCACCTCTTCGGCCGCGAGCGCGGAATTCTCATCGGCCGCCACTCCGGGCGCAACGTCATCCGGAACATGTTCGACCAGATGGGGCTGGGCGTGGAGCGGGAACTCCTTGACGAGATCTACGACACCTACATCGCCGGCCGCAAGGACGGCACCTGCATCGAGCTGGGCGAGTTGCGCCAGATCATCACCGGCCGGCTGCGCCGCGCCACCGCCCCCGCCGAGCTGGCGGTGGCCGCGCGATGACCGCCACCACCGTCGAACGCAACCTGATCGAGAAGGTCTGGGAGAGTCACATCGTCGACCAGGCGCCCGGCGAGCCCGACCTCCTCTACATCGACCTCCACCTGCTCCACGAGGCCAGCTCCCCGCAGGCCTTCGACGGCCTCCAGCTGGCCGGACGCCGCGTCCGCAGGCCCGACCTGGCCCTCGCCCTCGAGGACCACAACGTGCCCACCAACACGCTGTTCGTGAAGGACGCGATGGGCAGCGCCCAGCTGGAGCGGCTCCGCGAGAACTGCGAGGAGCAGGGCATCGAGCTCTTCTCGCTCGGCGACGACCGGCAGGGCATCGTCCACGTCGTGGCCCCGGAGCTCGGCTTCGTCCGCCCCGGCATGACCGTGGTCTGCGGCGATAGCCACACCTCCACGCACGGCGCCTTCGGGGCCCTCGCCTTCGGCGTCGGCACCAGCGACGTCGAGCACGTCCTCGCCACCCAGACCCTCGCCCTCCAGCGGCCGAAGACGATGTCGGTGGAGTTCGTCGGCGAACCGCCGGCGGACGTCACGCCGAAGGACCTGATCCTCGCGCTCATCGCCCACATCGGCGCCAACGGGGCCAACGGATACGCCATCGAGTACCGCGGCAAGGCCGTCGAGAACCTCTCCATGGAGGGGCGCATGACGGTCTGCAACATGAGCATCGAGGCCGGCGCCCGCGCCGGGCTCATCGCCCCGGACGACACGACGCTGGAGTACCTGCGCGAGCGCTGGGACCCGGCCGCCGAGGCCGACTTGGAGGAAGCAGCCGCCTACTGGCGGTCCCTGCGGACCGACGAGGGCGCCGCCTTCGACCGCGCCGTCGAGCTGGACGTGACCGGCCTCAAGCCCTTCGTCACCTGGGGCACCAACCCCGGCCAGGCCGTCCCGCTGGACTCCGAGGTCCCCGCCCCCGAGTCCTTCGGCACCGGCGCCGAGCGCGACGCCGCACGGCGGGCCCTGGAGTACATGGGCCTCGAACCGCACGTCGCCCTGCGGGACATCGAGATCAACACGGTCTTCCTCGGCTCCTGCACCAACGGCCGCATCGAGGACCTGCGCGCCGCGGCCGACGTACTCCGCGGCCGCAAGGTGGCCCCGTCGATCACCATGCTGGTCGTCCCCGGCTCCATGGCCGTGCGCGCCCAGGCCGAGGAGGAGGGTCTCCACCAGGTCTTCCTCGACGCGGGCGCCCAGTGGCGGCTCTCCGGCTGCTCCATGTGCATGGGCATCAACGCCGACCGCCTCCAGGGCATCCAGCGCGTCGCCTCCACCTCGAACCGCAACTACGAGGGCCGCCAGGGCACCCACGCCCGCACCCACCTGGTCTCGCCGGTCGTGGCAGCCGCCACCGCCGTCGCCGGCCGCCTGGCCGCGCCGACCGAGCTGCCGGCCCCCACCGACACCACGACCGCCGACCCGATCGGCGGCACCACCGAAGCGCAGGGGAAGAAGGCATGAGAGAGCCGCTGAAGGCGCACACCGGCCAGGCCGTGGCGCTGCGCAGGGACGACGTCGACACCGACCAGATCATCCCCGCCGAGTTCTGCAAGCGACTGACCAAGTCCGGTTACGCCGACACCCTGTTCGGCCACTGGCGCAAGGAGGACGACTTCGTCCTCAACCAGCCGGAGCACCAGAGTGCCAGCGTCCTGGTCGCGGGCCACAACTTCGGTACCGGAAGCTCCCGCGAGCACGCCGTCTGGGCGCTGCGCGACTGGGGATTCCGCGCCGTCATCGCCACCAGCTTCGGCGACATCTTCCTGCGCAACGCGCTGAAGAACGGCCTCCTCGCCGTGGCCCTGCCGGTGCCGGTCGTCGCCGAGCTGACCGAACTGGCCCTCGCCGACCCGGCGTTCGAGATCACCGTGAACCTCCAGGAGCTGACCGTCAGCGCCGCCGACCGGACCTGGGAATTCGAGGCAGACCACCGCGCCCGCTGGCTGCTCCTCAACGGCCTCGACGACATCGACGTCACCCTCCGGAAGGCCGACGCCATCGCCGCGTACGAGGCCCGCCGCCCGGCCTGGATGACCAGCATCGCCCGCGGTGCCTTCTCGTCGCCGGACGCGGCGAAGCTGCGGCGGGCATCATGAGGCCGGCGGTCTCCGCCCGGGCGGACCGGGTCCCCAAGGGCAGCCTCGCCGAGCTGTTCGTGCTGGCGCGGGCCCGCGGGGCGATCGACCTGGCGGTCGGCACCCCCGAGGCGCCCGAGACGCCGCGGTCCCTCGTCGAGGAGGCGGTACGGGCCCTGCGCGGCGGCGCCAACCAGTACGAGTTCCCCCAGGGCGGCGCGGACGTCCGGCGGGCCATCGCGGAGTCCTTCGCGACCCCTGCCGACCCGGACACCGAGCTGACCATCACGGTCGGCGGCACCGAGGCGCTGTGCGTGGCTCTGTTCTCGCTGGTCGACCCGGGCGACGAGGTCGTCCTCCTCGACCCGTACTACGAGAATTTCCTCGGCGCCGTCGAACTGGCCGGCGCGCGGCCCCGGTTCGTCCGGATGCGCGAGCCGGGCCCGGACAGCCCCGACTGGCGGCTGGACCCGGAGGAGCTGGCCGCCGCCTTCGGCCCGGCCACCCGGGCGGTCATCCTCAACACTCCGGCCAACCCCACGGGCCAGACCCTCACCGCCGAGGATTTGGAACTGATCGCCGCGCTGTGCGAGCGGTGGGACGTGACCGTGATCGCCGACGAGGTGTACTCCCAGCTCGTCTTCGACGACCGGCCGCACCTCTCGGTCGCCGACGTGCCCGCCCTGCGCGACCGCAGCGTCGTCGTCGGCTCGCTGTCCAAGAGCCACGCCATCAGCGGCTGGCGGCTCGGCTTCCTCCGGGCCCGCCCCGAACTCACCGCCGTCTTCCGTCGGGTCCACGAGATCACCACCAACGGCGCAGCTGCCCCGCTCCAGCTGGCCGCGGGCCTCACAAACCTCTTCGACGCGGGCACCCTCACGGCGGCGAAGGAGCTGTCCCAGGCCCGCGACGAGATGGCGGACATCCTGACCCGGATGGGGCTGACCTTCCGGATGCCCCAGGGCGGCTGCTTCATCCTGGCCGACATCCGCAGCGCCACCGACGACGACTGCCGGACATATGCGCGGCGCGTCCTGGCAGAGTCCTCCGTGCTCCTCGCGCCCGGCACCCCGTTCTTCGCCGATGAGGAGCGCGGCCGGAACTACGTCCGGGTGGCGTTCAACCGCACCCCCGAGACCCTCACGGCCGCACGCCGCCGGCTGCTGCCCTGACCGCAGGCCCGACCACCCGACCCCGCAGAAACGGTGAGACCCCTCATGACGAAGACAGTGGCCGTCATCCCCGGTGACGGCATCGGCCCCGAGGTGACCCGCGAGGCCCTGGAGACCCTCGACTCGCTCGGCCTCGACCTCCGCTTCGACGTCCTCGACCACATCAACGCGGACACCTACCTCCGTACCGGCGTCTCCCTCTCCGACGAGGACTTCGAGCGGGTCAAGGCCAGCGACTCGGTCCTCTTCGGCGCCATCGGAGACCCCCGCGTCACCACCTCCGACTACGGCCGCGGCGTCCTGCTCCGCCTCCGCTTCGACCTCGACCTGTACGTCAACCATCGTCCCGCCCAGCTGCTCCACGAGAAGCTGAGCCCGCTGCGCGACGACCGCAGCCGCGGCATCGACTGCGTCATCGTCCGCGAGAACACTGAGGGCCTCTACACCGACATCGGCGGCGTGCTGCGCAGCGGCACCGAGCACGAGACCGCCATCGACGCCGACGTCAGCACCCACATGGGCGTCTCCCGGGTCATGGAGTACGCGTACTCCATCGCCAAGCGCGGCGTCTGCATGGTCGACAAGTCCAACGCCGTCCGCCACGGCGGCCAGGTCTGGCAGCGCGCCTTCAAGGAGGCCGCCGCCCGCCGCCCGGACCTGCGCTCCACCCACCTCTACGTCGACGCCGCGGCGATGAAGTTCATCTCCGACCCCTCGCAGTTCGACGTGATCGTCACCAACAACTCGTACGGCGACATCCTCAGCGACCTCGCGGCCATGCTCGCCGGCGGCCTGGGCAACGCGGCCTCCGCCAACATCAACCCAGTCACCGGGTTCGGCCTCTACGAGCCGGTCCACGGCAGCGCCCCCGACATCGCCGGCCAGGGCATCGGCAACCCCTTCGGCGCGATCCTCAGCTCCGCCCTGATGCTCGAGAACCTCGGCTGGGCGGCCGAGGCCGGCGCGCTCCGCCGGGCCGTCGGGGTGGCCATCGGCGCCGGCCAGGTCACCCCCGACCTGGGCGGGAACCTCGGCACCAAGGAAGCCGGAGAGGCGCTCCGCAACGCCCTCGCGCAGGTCTAGCCGAAGGCACACGGAGCACGCCACCGCCCCGATCTCCCGACAACACCACGAAAGGACACCCTGGTGAGCACCACCACCGTACGAGAGGCCGCCGCGCTCGACTGGCGGACGGCCCCCGGCAAGCCGGCCACGGCGGAGGCCCCCGCGTTCGCCGGCATCGACGAGGCATGCGCCTGGCTGAAGGACCGCCTGCCCGAACTGACCGCGGCCCTGCACGTACACGGCGCCCTCTACCTGCGCGGGCTGCCCGTCCGGACCGTGGAGGACTTCGCCCGGGTCCGCGACGTCCTCGTCCCCGAGCGCACCCCGTACCGCGAGAAGGCCACCCCGCGCAGCAGCTTCGGCGACGACGTCTTCTCCTCCACGGACCTGCCGCCCTCGCAGTCCATTCGCATGCACAACGAGAACAGCTACACGCTGACCTTCCCCCGGGCGCTGCTGTTCGGCTGCCTCGTCGCCCCCGCCGAGCAGGGCGCGACCCCCGTCGCCGACGTCCGCCAGGTCCTGGCCCACGTCCCGCCGGCCCTCGCCGACAAAATGCGCGCCCACGGCTGGCTGCTGCATCGCAGCTACTCGGAGTACATCTCCACCGACTGGAAGACGGCCTTCGCCAGCGAGGACCCGGCCGACGCCGAGCGCTACTGCGCCGAGAACCTCATCGCCCTGGAGTGGCAGGAGGACGGCAACCTCCGCACCAGCCAGCTCCGTCCGGGCACCATCCACCACCCGGACACCGGTGAGGAGGTCTGGTTCAACCACCTCGTCTTCTGGAACGAGTGGGCCCTCGACGAGGAGCTGCGCGAGACCCTCGTCGACGAGTTCGGCCGCGAGGGCCTGCCGTTCAACACCTCCTTCGGCGACGGCACCCCGCTCACCCGCGAGGAGCTGGACGCGCTCCAAGAGGCGTACGACAAGGCGACCGTCCGCGAGCAGTGGCAGGTCGGCGACGTGATGCTCGTCGACAACATCCTCACCTCCCACGGCCGGGACCCCTTCCGCGGCGACCGCAAGATCGTCGTCGCCATGGGCAACCCCATCGGGGTCGAGGAGTGCCGGCCCTCCGTCGCGCCCGCCGCCCGTTTCGCCTGAGTGCCACGCGATACGCGTCCTCCGCACCCTCCGCGCCTTCCGGCACCCATCCCACCGGCCCGTCCCGTACCAAGGAGCGTCCTCCATGACCGCCGCCCCGCACGAGCCGCCGCTCGACGCGCTCGCCCGCTTCCTGCGGGTAGCCCGAAGCCACCCCGACCGCCTCGCCGTCCACGGCCCCGACGGCGCCCTGACCTTCGCCGCCCTCGAAGAACGGACCCGCCTCCTCGCCGGCGAGCTCATCGCCCTCGGCATCACCCCCGGCGACCGGATCGGCGTCCACCTCCGGCGCGGCACCCAGCTCGTCGTCGCCCTGCTCGCCGCCTGGCGCGCCGGGGCCGCCTACGTCCCCCTCGACCGGGCCTACCCGCACGACCGGCTCGCCTTCATGGCCGAGGCGGCCGGCATCCAGGCCCTCGTCACCGACGACCCCGCCGCGACCGGCTTCGCCCCGGCGGGCGTCGTCACCGTCGACCCGGCCGCCCTGCCCGGGCGCACGCCCGTCCCCGTCCCCTTCGATGACCTGCCGCCCGCCGACGCCGCCGCGTACGTCATCTTCACCTCCGGCTCCACCGGCCGCCCCAAGGGCGTCGCCGCCACCCGCGCCGGAGTCGCCTCCCTCCTCGCGGCCCTGGAGGAGTTCGGCGCCTACGCCGACGAGCCGCGCACGGTCGCCTGGAACGCCAGCGTCTCCTTCGACGCCTCCGTCCAGCAGTGGGCCCGCGTCTGCCGGGGCGACAGCGTCGTCGTCCTGGACGAGGACATCCGCAAGGACCCCGAGCGCCTGGAGGAGCTGCTCGACCGTCTCGCCGTCACCGACCTCGACCTCACCCCCTCGCACTGGGAGATGCTCCGCACCGCCCTGCTGCACCCCCGCGCCGACGGCCGCACCCTGCGTCTCTTCATGGGCGGCGAGCCCGTCCCGGAGCGCACCTGGTGCGAGCTGTCCGCCGCGGCCGCCGAGGGCGTCCTCGACGCGGTCAACCTGTACGGGCCGACCGAGTGCACCGTCGACGCCACCGCCGCCTGGATCACCGGGCCCGGCCCGCACATCGGCGACGCCCTGCCCGGCAACGTCCTACGCATCCTCGATGAGGAGGGACGGCCGGTCCCCGACGGGGAGAGCGGCGAGCTGTACATTGCCGGCCCGCGCCTGGCCCTCGGCTACGTCAACCAGCCCGAGCTGACCGCCGAGCGCTTCCCGCAGGATCCGTTCGGCGTGCCCGGCACCCGCATGTACCGGACGGGCGACCTGGTGCGGCGCACCGCGCACGGCCTGGAGTTCCTCGGCCGGGCCGACCGGCAGGTCAAGTTCCGCGGCTACCGCATGGAGCTGGGCGAGATCGAGTACGCCCTCGCCTCCCACCCGGACGTCGCCAGCGCCGTCGTCCTGGTCCGCGCCGACGACGGCGGCGACCGGCTGGTGGCGTACGTGGTCCCCGCGGCGGGTGCCGAGCCGAGCCCGGCGGCGCTGCGGACGTACGCGGCGCTCACTCTCCCGGAGTTCATGCTCCCCTCCGACCACGTCTTCCTCGACGCGCTGCCGCTGACTCCCAACGGCAAGCTGGACACCGCCGCCCTGCCCGCCCCCGAGACCTCGGCCGCGCAGGCCGCGGGGACCGCCGGCCGGGCTCCGGCCACCGAGACCGAGCAGCTCATCGCGGGCGTCTGGTCCGAGGTCCTGGGCCGCCCCGAGATCGGCGCCGACGACGACTTCTTCGCACTCGGCGGTCACTCCCTCATGGCGCTCCGCGTGATCGGACGCCTCAAGAAGCACCTGCGTCGGCCCGTCCCGGTCAAGGACATCTACAAGCACCCGCGGCTGAGCAACCTCGCCGCGTACGTGGACAGCCTGCGCGACACGACCGCCGCCTGAGCCGACCCCTCCCACCGAACCCCCGACCGAAACCCCCACCGTAGAAAGGAACCGGACCGTGCAAGACACCATCGTGGTCCGTCCCCGGCAGGTCCCCGACGCGCGCCTCAGGCTCATCTGCCTCGGCTTCTGCGGCGGCGGCGCCGGATCGTACGTGCCGTGGGCGGACGTGCTTCCCGAGGACGTGGAGCTGGCCGCGATCTGCTACCCCGGCCGCGAGGGCCGCTTCGCCGAGGACTGCGCCGAGAACTGGGACGAACTCGCCGAGGACGCCGTCCAGGCCGTGCTCTCCGCTGCCGACCGGGACTACGTCCTCTTCGGCCACAGCATGGGCGGCTGGATGGCCTTCGACGTCGCCGCCCGCATCGAGGAACGCGGCGGCCCGGCGCCCAGGGCGCTCGTCGTCTCCTCCGCGAACGCGCCGAGCCGGGGCCTCACTGTCCAGGACATGTTCCCCGCCCGGCGGGACACCGACGAGCAGATCATGCACTGGATGGAGACGTTCGGGCTGCTGCCCCAGTACGTCCTCGACGACCCGGACCTCCGTGACATGGCCCTGGAGCTGATGCGGGCCGACGTACGGGTCCGCGACACCTTCTACTACCGCGACGGCTCCACGGTCACCGTCCCCGTCCACGTCCTCAGCGGGGACTCCGACGAGGTCATCGACGCCCGCGCCCCCGAGCAGTGGCGGGCCCTGGCCGCCGGCGACTACCGCCACGACGTACTGCCGGGCGGCCACTTCTACACCCCCGAGATCTGGGCCTCGCTGCCCACCCGGATTTCCGCCCTGTACCCGGAGCCGGCCCTCGCGGTCTGACGGACGCACGGGCCGAAGGAGACAGACATGACCCCCGAGATCGACCAGCTCTTCCAGGACGTCAAGGACCGGCACGGAGCCGACTCCATCACCCGCGTCGAAGAGATGCTGTACATGAAGCAGCAGGAGCGCCACCCGCTCCAGCGCGACGCCAAGTGGGTCATGCCGGGGATCTCGCAGACCCCCTGGCACGACCCGTACGGACACCCCGAGATCGAGCCGGTCGTCCGCGCCTTCGAGGCCGGGCACGCCGCCATCAAGCGGGAGCTGGACGAGGCATGGGCTGAGCGCAAGAGTGCCTTCTCCGACTACGAGCACTACCTGACCCGGCAGGAGAACTGGCAGGCCCTGTACCTGTTCCGGGACGGCGCCCCCGTCGAGTCCTCCGCGCCGCTCGTGCCTACCGCGTACGAGATCCTCACCCGCGAGGTCGTGGAGCAGGGCAAACTCTGCCCCCTTCTGGAGAGCCACTTCTCCACCCTGCTGCCCGGCGCCTCGATCGCCCCGCACTGCGACCTGTGGAACTTCAGCATCAACCTGCATCTCGCCGTCGACATCCCCGAGGGTTGCGGCATCACCGTGGCCGGCGAGACCCGGCAGTGGAAGGAGGGCGAGTGTCTGCTCTTCGACTACTCCTTCGTGCACGAGGCCTGGAACGAGGGTGTGCGGCCGCGCACCTGCCTCCTCGTGGACCTGTGGCACCCGGAGACGACCGTCGCCGAGCGCGAGGCCCTCGTCGGCCTCATCACCGAGATCCGCAAGCTCATGGCCTAAGGGCTGCCATTCCTGCGTAGCAGCCCGGCAGCAGCCCGCTTGACCCATCCGGAATTTCTTTTCGATCAACGACTGAGGAGTGAATGGTGAACGTGTCCGTGCAGGAGGAGATTCTGTGTGGGTTGTTCGGTGATGTGCTGGGCGTGGAGCGGGTGGGGGTCGATAGCAACTTCTTCGCGCTCGGCGGGCAGTCGCTGCTCGCCACGCGGCTGGTGAGCCGGGTGCGGGCGGTGCTCGGCTGCGAGGTGGGGGTCCGGGACCTGTTCCGCGCCCCGACGGTGCGGGAGTTCGCGCGGCACCTCGCGTCGGCGTCGGCCGGCGAGCGTCCGGTGCTGGCCCCGGTGGAGCGCCCGGCCGGTGGTGCCGCCGAGCTGCCGGTGTCGTTCGCGCAGCAGCGGCTGTGGTTCCTGGGGGAGCTGGAGGGGCCGAGCTCCACGTACAACATGCCGTGGCTGATCCGCCTGGCGGGGCGCCTGGACGTGGACGCCCTGGAAGCGGCGGTGAACGACGTGGTGGGGCGCCACGAGGCGCTGCGGACGGTGTACCCGTCGGTCGGCGGCGAGCCCTGGCAGTCGGTGCTCCCGGCCGAGGAGGCCCGGGTGCCCGTCCAGCGGGTGGACGTGGCCGCGGGAGAGGTGGACGCGGCGGTGGCCGCCGCGGCGGAGCGGGTGTTCGACCTGTCATCCGAGATTCCGGTCCGCGCGTGGGTGTTCCGGGTTTCGGAGGACGAGCACGTCCTGCTGCTGCTCCTGCACCACATCGCCGGCGACGGCTGGTCGGTCGGCCCCTTCGGGCGTGACCTCAGCGCGGCGTACGAGGCCCGCCTGGTCGGGGCGGACCCGGCGTGGGAGCCGCTGCCCGTCCAGTACGCCGACTACGCGGTCTGGCAGCGCGAGCTCCTCGGGACCGCGGACGACCCCGAGAGCGTCGAGGGCCGCCAGCTCGCCTACTGGCGCGGCCAGTTGGCCGACCTGCCGGAGGTCCTGGCCCTGCCCACCGACCGCCCCCGCCCGCAGACCGCCTCCCACCGGGGCGGCATCCACCGGCTCGGCGTGCCGGCGGCCCTGCACGGGCGGCTGGCGGAGCTGGCGCGGGAGAACCAGTCGACGCTGTTCATGGTGATGCAGGCGGCGGTGGCGGCGCTGCTGACGCGGCTGGGTGCGGGGACCGACATTCCGATCGGTGCGCCTCTGGCGGGTCGTACCGAGGAGGGTCTGGACGACCTGATCGGTTTCTTCGTGAACACGGTTGTGCTGCGGACGGACACGTCGGAGGATCCGACGTTCCGGGAGCTGCTGGGCCGGGTGCGTGCGACGGACCTGGAGGCATACAGCCACCAGGACATCCCGTTCGACCGTCTGGTGGAGGAGCTGAACCCGGCCCGCTCCACCACACACCACCCCCTCTTCCAGGTCATGCTGGCCTTCCAACACTCCTACGAGGGCCGGATCGCCCTACCCGGCGCCGAGGTCACGTGGACCGACGTTCCGGGCGGGACCGCGAAGTTCGACCTGTCCGTGTCCGTGGCCGAGCAGCACGGGACGGCGGGCGAGCCAGCCGGTCTCACCCTGGAGTGGAACTACACCACGGACCTGTACGACGAGGACACCGTCGCCGCGCTCGCAGGCCGTCTGATCCGCTTCCTCGAAGCCGCCGCCGCCGACCCGGACGGCCGTATCGAGATGCTCGGCCGGACCGCCGAGTCCGCCGCCTCCGCCGGTTTCGCCGGCACCACCGACATCGAGGACGCCCTGCGCACCCACGAGCAGGTCGCCGACGCCGTGGCGCTGGTGCGCGCGGACGCGGACGGCGGCAGGCGGATCGTCGCGTACGTCGTGCCCGAGACGGGCGCAGCCCTCGACGAGGCCGCCGTACGGGAGCACCTCGCGGCCGTCCTGCCCGCCGCCCGGATCCCCGCCGCCTTCGTCCTGCGCGCCACCGCCCCGGCCGGGGACTCGGACGGCTCCGGCTCCGCCGCCCCGGCCCGTACCCCTGCGGCCGCGCTGACCGCCCAGGAGGAGATCCTCTGCGGCCTGTTCGCCGAGGTCCTCGCCCTGGAGCGGGTGGGGGTCGACGGCAACTTCTTCGCGCTCGGCGGCCACTCGCAGCGCGCCACGCGGCTGGTGAGCCGGGTGCGTGCGGTACTCAACTGCGAGGTGGGGGTGCGCGATCTGTTCCGCGCCCCGACGGTGCGGGAGTTCGCGCGGCACCTCGCGTCGGCGTCGGCCGGCGAGCGTCCGGTGCTGGCCCCGGTGGAGCGCCCGGCCGGTGGTGCCGCCGAGCTGCCGGTGTCGTTCGCGCAGCGGCGACTGTGGTTCCTGGGGGAGCTGGAGGGGCCGAGCTCCACGTACAACGTGCCGTGGCTGATCCGCCTCGCCGGACGCCTGGACGTGGACGCCCTGGAAGCGGCGGTGAACGACGTGGTGGGGCGCCACGAGGCGCTGCGGACGGTGTACCCGTCGGTCGGCGGCGAGCCCTGGCAGTCGGTGCTCCCGGCCGAGGAGGCCCGGGTGCCCGTCCAGCGGGTCGACGTGGCTGCCGACAGCGTCGACGAGGCCGTCTCCGCCGCCTCCCGCGCCCCCTTCGACCTGTCAAGCGAGATCCCCGTGCGCGCCTGGGTGTTCCGCATCTCGGACGACGAGCACTTCCTGCTGCTGCTCCTGCACCACATCGCCAGCGACGGCTGGTCGGTCGGCCCCCTCGGGCGTGACCTCAGCACGGCCTACGCGGCCCGCCTGGTCGGGGCGGACCCGGCGTGGGAGCCGCTGCCCGTCCAGTACGCCGACTACGCGGTCTGGCAGCGCGAACTCCTCGGGACCGCGGACGACCCCGAGAGCGTCGAGGGCCGCCAGCTCGCCTACTGGCGCGGCCAGTTGGCCGACCTGCCGGAGGTCCTGGCCCTGCCCACCGACCGCCCCCGCCCGCAGACCGCCTCCCCCCGCGGCGGCATCCACCGCTTCGGCGTGCCGGCGGCCCTGCACGGGCGGCTGGCGGAGCTGGCGCGGGAGAACCAGTCGACGCTGTTCATGGTGATGCAGGCGGCGGTGGCGGCACTGCTGACGCGGCTGGGTGCGGGGACCGACATTCCGATCGGTGCGCCTCTGGCGGGTCGTACCGAGGAGGGTCTGGACGACCTGATCGGTTTCTTCGTGAACACGGTTGTGCTGCGGACGGACACGTCGGAGGATCCGACGTTCCGGGAGCTGCTGGGCCGGGTGCGTGCGACGGACCTGGAGGCATACAGCCACCAGGACATCCCGTTCGACCGTCTGGTGGAGGAGCTGAACCCGGCCCGCTCCACCGCACACCACCCCCTCTTCCAGGTCATGCTGGCCTTCCTCCAGGCGACCGACGGCGACCAGCTCGCCCTGCCGGGCCTTACCACCAGCTGGCACGACGTCCTCACCCACACCGCCAAGTTCGACCTCGACTTCGGCATGACCGAGCGGCACACCGCCGACCGCGTGCCCGCCGGCATCGACGCCCACATCGAGTACCTCTCCGACCTCTTCGACCACGCGACGGCCGTCACCATCGCCGACCGTCTCCTGCGCTTGCTCGAAGCCGTCGCCGCCGACCCGGACCAGCCGATCGGTGCCGTCGACGTCCTCGGCGACGAGGAGCGCGCGGCCCTCCTCCGCACCGGCGGCGACACCCGCGTCGACCACGCGGACGAGCAGCCCGTCCACCGGCTCTTCGCGGCGCGTGCCGCGAAGACCCCGGACGCCGTCGCCGTCGTCTGCGGGGACACCGAGCTCACCTACCGGGAGCTCGACGTCCGCTCCAGCCGGCTCGCCCGCCACCTCGTCGCACGGGGTGCGGGTCCGGAGATCCCGGTCGCGATCTGCCTGGAGCGCGGGCCGGAGATGATCGTGGCGATGCTCGGCGTCCTCAAGGCGGGAGCCGCGTACGTCCCGCTCGACCCGGCCAACCCGGTGCGGCGCCTCCAGTTCATGCTGGACGAGACCCGAACCCCGATCGTCGTCACCCAGGAGTCGGTCGCCTGCCGGCTGCCCGTCTCGGCCAGTCGGCAGACGCTCCTCATGGACCGCGACCGCCCGCTCCTCGACGCCCTCGACGGATCCGACCCGGCCATCCCGGTCGGCCCGTCCTCGCTCGCGTACATCATCTACACGTCCGGTTCCACGGGCACGCCCAAGGGCGTGATGATCGAGCACCGTTCGATGAGCAACCGGCTCCAGGAGATGGGCCGACGCTACGGCCTCGGCCCCGCCGACCGCACCCTGCAGTTCGCGTCGATCAGCTTCGACGCGGCGGCTGAGCAGATCTTCCCGACGCTCATGGCCGGCGGCCGGATCGTCCTGCGCGACGGCGAGACCTGGACGCCCGCGCAGAGCCTGCGGGTGATCCGAGAACAGGGCATCACCGTCGCCGAGTTCACCCCCGCGATGTGGCAGCAGATCGCGGCGCGCCTGGAGTCCGGCGACACGCACGGCGACACCTTCCGGCTCCTCGTCCTCGGCGGCGAGGCGGTGCCGGTGAACCTGGTCGAGCAGTGGTTCCGTACGACCTCGGTGCCTATCTGCAACACGTACGGCCCCACCGAGACGACCATCTCGGCGACGGCGTTCACGCTGACCGGACCCGTCGACCGGGTCCCGATCGGCCGGCCCATCGGCAACACCGAGGCGTACGTGATGGACGCGCGGGGCGGACTCGTGCCGACCGGGGTCCCCGGCGAGCTGTGGCTCGGCGGCGTCGGTGTCGCCCGCGGCTACTGGGAGCGGCCCGAGCTGACCTCCGGGGCATTCGTGCCGCACCCCTTCTCGGCCGACCCGGACGCCCGCCTCTACCGCACCGGCGACCTCGTGCGCTGGCTGCCCGACGGGAACCTGGAGTTCCTCGGCCGCATCGACCACCAGGTCAAGCTGCGCGGTCTGCGGATCGAGCTCGGCGAGATCGAGGCGGCGCTCGCCGCCCAGGAGGAGATCGCCTCGGCGGTCGTCCTGGTCCGGGAGGACGAACCGGGCAACACCCGGCTCGTGGCCTACGTGGTGCCCGCGCCGGGGCGGTCCGTGGACGTGCCCGCCGTCCGGCTGCGCTGCAAGGACGCCCTGCCCGACTACATGATCCCGGGCGCGTTCGTGGTCATGGACGCGCTGCCGCTCACCACGAGCGGGAAGATCGACCAGCGGGCGCTGCCGGCGCCGGCCGCCGAGCGCGAGCACCTCGCGAGTGGGTACAGCGCCCCGCGCAACGAGGTCGAGGCGGTGCTGGCGGAGGTGTGGAAGGACGTCCTGGGCATCGAGCAGGTGGGCATCCACGACAGCTTCTTCGAGCTGGGCGGCCACTCGCTGCTCGCGACCCGGGTGGTCAACAGGGTCGAGCTCCTCACGGGTCTGGAGACCTCTCTCAAGGAGTTCTTCGCGGCGCCGACGGTGGCGTCGCTCGCCGCCCGCCTCCTGGAGCTGATCGCCCTGGAGGACGACGAGGAGCCCGTACTGGAGAACGCCGGGGCCTGACGGGCCCCGGGGAGCCGGAGGGCCAAACGGCCTTGACCGCGCTCACCGGACGCTCCGGGATTCCGGGAGCGGTGAGCACGGCCAGGGCCGGTCGGACCGGCGAAAGATCAGGCGCCGGTACACGCACCGATGAAGTCGCAGGCGCAGGCACGGACGGACGCGGTGGGCGCGGCCGCCGGGCCGGTTCAGCCCCACGGGTTGTGCGGGTCGGGGGACTCGGTGATGACGACCGTGGGCTCGTTCTGCGGGGTGGTGGCGTCCTCGGCGTAGGCGTTGCCGGAGAGGGATGCGGCCGCGGCGACGAGGAGGGCGAGACCAGCGATGCGGAGCGCGACGTTCTTGATCATCTTCTACTGACTCCAAGTCCGTGAAGTGCGGCCGACCGGCTGCTGCTTGAGGAATGCCTGAAGCTTGGCAGCCCCGGCCATCGGGTCACTATTGATGCATTTCCAGGACGGATAGGCGATCCATGGGACCGCATCTGACCTGGCCTTTCGAACCTATCGACAGCTTCGGACAGTGCGTTTGACGCGCGATTCGTTGTCACCTGAGGATTTGAGGATTCGCATGAAGCTGATGAACCCGCCGCGGGTCGCACCGGTTACCGCGCCGGCCGGGGGGAAGACCCTGTCGCCGGTGGTCGACTGCCATGTCTGGCTCTCCCGCGTTCCGGACCGCCCGGAGCTGAGGTTCGACCTGCTCGACGAGACGGAACGGGCCCGCTGCTCGCAGTTCGTGAACGGGCGGGACCTCGCCCTCTTCGTCACCGGCCGCACCCTCGCCAAGTCGGCGGTGGGACTCCTCGCCGGCATCCGCCCCGAGGAGGTGCTCCTGCGGGCCCTGTGCCCCGACTGCGGCGGCCCGCACGGCAAGCCGTGGGTGGAGGGCAAGGCGGCCGGCTGGGAGCTGTCGCTCTCCCACGCCCGGGACATGGTGGCGGTGGCGGTGGCGCACGGCCACGCGGTGGGCGTGGACGTCGAGTACTTCGTCCCGGCCGCGACCCCCGGCGTCCCCGTCGAGTACGAACTCGTGCTCACGCCCGCCGAGCGCGCGGTCGTGGAGGCCCTGCCCGTGGAACGGCGTGCCAAGGCCTGTCTGACGCTGTGGACGCGCAAGGAGGCCGTCCTGAAGGCGACCGGCGAGGGCCTGAACACCTCGATGGAGTCCTTCACGGTGTCCCCGGCGTTCACGCCGCCCGAACTGATCGCCTGGCACGGTCCGGACGCGCCCGGCCGCCCCCGGCTCGCCCTGGCGGACCTGCCGAGGGTCGGCGACTGCCACGGAGCGCTCGCGGTGATGGGTGCTCGATCCGTAGTCGTTGACGTCCGTACGGACACGGGACCGGGCTCGGGAACGGGTTTGAAGACGGGCCCTAGTACTCCACTGTGACTTTGAGATCTTGCGATGGAGCCGGGTGAGAACGGCAACGGCCACCGCGTGATCATCAGTATTAGAGGAGCTGACAGAACTGCGTAGCGCCCATGTCTGTTCGCCCGTCGGCTCGTTGCGGAGACCGCGGGGAAGCGACCGCCGTGATCGGTGTCGGACGACCTGTGGGGCCGGACGCCTCCGGAACGCCCCCGGCCGGTAATCCGTGGCGGGCGGAGGTGGCCGGTGCCAGGATGACCGGATGCCGACATTTCCTGCTCCGGACGGAACCCGCCTCGCCTACCGCACCGTGGGGGAGGGCGATCCGCTGATCTGTCTCCCCGGAGGCCCGATGCTGGCCTCCGCCTACCTCGGTGACCTGGGTGGCCTGCCGGCCGCCGCGGGGCGCTCGCTCGTGCTGCTCGACCTGCGTGGCACGGGGGAGTCCGGGACTCCGGCTGACCCGTCGAGCTACCGCGTCGACCGGCAGGTGGACGACATCGAAACGCTCCGGGCTCACCTCGGGCTGGAACGGATCGACGTCCTGGCCCACTCCGCCGCCGGCGACCTCGCGTTGCTCTACGCCGGCCGGTATCCGCAGCGGATCCGGTCGCTGGTGCTGGTGACCGCCCGGGCCCGGGCGGCCGGCATCGAGTTCCCGCTGGAGGGACGGCGCGAGGCGCTCGCGCTGCGCAGCGGAGAGCCCTGGTACGACGAGGCAGTGCCCGCCTTCGAGCGGGCGATGGCCGGGGAGGCGACCAAGGACGATTGGCGGTTCCTGGACCGCCTCATCTACGGCCGCTGGGACGCGGAGGCGGAGGCCCACGCCGCCTCCGGCGAGGACGGCCAGAACGAGGAGGCCGCTCACGCCTACCCCGGTCCCGGCGCGTTCGACGACGCGGCTGCGGTGCGTGAGGTGCTGACCGAGCTCGACGTGCCGGTGCTGGTGCTCGCGGGCGAGCTGGATCCGTCCCCTCGCCCGGACAAGGCCGCGGAGGTCGCGGCGCTCTTCCCACGTGGGGAGTTCGTCGTCCAGCCGGGTGCCGTGCATTTCCCGTGGCTGGACGATCCGAAGTTCTTCGTCCGGACCGTCGGCGAATTCCTGAGCCGCAGCGATGCGTAGCGGTCGGCTCCGGAGTCAACCCCCGAAGGATTCTCGGCGCTGATCGCTCGGCTCCGCACGGAGCCGACCCCGGGAACCGGTCGGCGGGGGCTCGGCCGGCCGGTGACCATCCGCCCGCCGTCCTCCAGCCAGACGCGGGTTTCGTGGCCGTCCGGGTAGGGACCGCCGACCGGGCGCTCCTCGTCGAACTCCCGTCCGTCCACGTTCCAACGGTAGGTGCAGCCGTACGTCCTGGCGCCCAGGCCGCCGCCCTCCACCGGCAGCCGGCCGGTCACCCGGCAGTGCGTCACCACCGCCGGCACGCTGCGCGGCTCGTGCACCCGCACCTGGACGGTGTGGACGGCCTGGGCCGTCGCGAACGCCGCACCCCAGACGGCCGCGAGCAGCAGCACCGCCCACACGCAGAGCCCCGTGTACGGGCCGCCGCCCGCCCGCCGGCGCAGCGGGAGCGAGGCGGTCACGGCCACCGCCAGTGCGGCGGCGCACAGCCATGGCAGCCACCCGCCCACCGGCTCGTCCAGCGACCACGCCCACACCGCCGGCGCCCCGGCGGCGGCCGGCACCGCGAGCCCCGCCGCGGCCGGTACCGCCCGCCGGCGGCCGCACTCCTCCTCGGCCATGGCTCTCTCCTTCCCTCCCGTCAGGTGGCCTCTGCCCGTTCCTGACGCCGTCCGGCCCCGCGGGCGGGCCTTGGTGCGGAGCGGTGACGGGACCGCGACATCGTGACGGGCCGGACGGGGCAGCCGTGTTCGAAATCGATGTGTCGACACTGCGTCATCACCGCAGGACAGCGGCCCATTGCGGTTCGATCACGACGTGCCCGGTTCATCGAACATTGGGTGAGAGTGTGGTGATTGATTGCTTTGGCAGCGCTGTCAGCCGGCTCTCATAATTCCTGGCGACACGCGTGACGGAACGGCCGGAACCCGCTTGGGGAGTGGTTCCCGCGAGGGGCCCGCGCGTGAGATTCCGCATTCTTCCTGGGGGGATTCCCTTGCCCGAGCCCGAGAACGAGAGCGCCGCCGCCGGACCTCCGGCACCGGCCGAGCCGGCTGCCGTGGCGCCGCCGGTCGCCGTGCCGGAGCAGACCGCCGCCGAAACCGGGGGCGTCGCGTCCGTCCCGGAGCCGGCCCCGCGCCGGCTGCCGCGCGCGGTCGGCGTCGCGCTGGCCACCGCCGGCCTGCTCGCCGTCACCGCGGCCAGCGCCGCGGTGACCGTCGCCGTCGGCAAGCCCGACGCCCGCCCGGCCGCGACCGCAGCCGCACCCGCCCCGTCGAAGCCGGCCGCGAGTGCCACCGCGAGCGCCACGCCCTCGGCCGCGCCCGTCCCGGTGCCCACCGCCGTCCCGGCCGAGCCCGCCCCGGCCAGCACCGTCAAGGGCACCGTCAACGGCGGCAAGCACGAGGGCGACCTGCGCTACTTCCTGCTCCCCATCCCGGCCGGCGGCGAGTCCTACGGACCCGTGGACGGGATGACCATGACCGACGACGACGTCGCCGCGCTCTTCGGCAAGCAGGACGGCATCATGGACATCCTCAAGTCCTACGGCTACAAGGGCGGCGCGACCCGGATGTACCGGACCGCCGACGGCAAGGCCGAAGTCACCGTCACCCTGCTGAAGTTCGGCTCCACCGCGATGGCGGACGACTTCGTCAAGGGCTACAAGGTCAAGTCGCTGGACCCGTTCGACATCGACGGCGACCCGGGCGGCCGCGGCTACCTGAAGGACCCCAAGCAGCAGGCGTACACCGGCTCGATGAGCGGCATCTCCAGCCAGGGCGACGTCCAGTACACGATCGACGTCGACGTGAAGGGGACGCCCGACAAGGCGCTGCTGAACGAGCTGATGAAGCGCCAGCGCGAGTGGCTCACCACCGGCGGCTGAGCCCGGCTCCGCCCGCCCGTACGACGCCACCCCCTTCCTCTTCCTCCTTCTCCTCTGGAGCCACTTCCGTGACCACCGAACCCGCGGAGCCGGCGCCCGCCGCACCCGCGTCCGGGCCCGCAGCGCCTGCCGCGCCCGCTGTTCCGCCGCCGCCGCCCGCCGCGCCGCCCGCCGCGCCGCCCGCCGCGCCGGAGCTCGGCGAACCCTTCACCCCTGCCGAGCCGTTCGAGCCGTCCGAGGCCGGTGCCGCCCCCGCCCCGCGCGGCCCGCGCCGCCCCCGCCCCGTGCTGCTGACCGCCTGCGCCCTGGTGCTGGGTGCCCTGGCCGGCGGCGGCGTCGGCTACGCCGTGCAGGCCCAGCGCCCGCCCACGCCGCTGCCGCCGCTTCAGGTCGCCCACCCGTCCTACCCGGCCGACACGGTCGACCCGGCCGCCCTCGCCGCCGAACAGCCCAAGCCGCCGGCCATCGACGGCGACCTGACCAAGCTGCTGATCGCCGCCCCCGAGGGCAGCACCCCCTGGGCGGACTTCGCGGACAAGCCGAGCTGGATCTCGATCGGCGAACTCGCCGAGGAGAGCGGCAAGGAGGCCGCCACGTTCAAGAACCTCGCCTCGCACGGCTTCCGGCGCGCGGCCGAGGTCAACTGGAAGAAGGACGGCGTCCTCTACCGCGTCCAGCTGGTCCAGTACACCGCGGAGCACGCCGACGAGGCGAAGTCCTTCGACTGGCAGCAGCAGTTCGCCGAGGGCGCCAACGGCGGCTACAGGGTGGACACCGAGCCCCACCACTGGGCCGAGAGCACCGAGCAGTACTACTACGGCGAGGCCATCGCCAAGCGCGGCACGGTGCAGATGACGATCGAGATCTTCGACACCCAGCCGGTGAACCCCGACACCCTCAAGGACCTCGCCAAGCGGCAGTGGGAGCGGCTCGTATGAACGACAACACCGTGACCACCGCCGTCCCGGGCGCGCCCGAGCCGGCGCCCGAAACCCTGCCCGCCGCACCCGCCGCACCTGCCGCACCCGCCGGGCCGAGCCCCGCCTCCCGCCGGCTGCTGCGCGCCGGCGCCGCGACGGCCGCGGCCGCGCTGGTCGGCGTGGCCATCGGCGTCGGCATCATCAAGACCCAGTACGACGACCCCGCACCGGCCACCGCCGCCGCCCCGTCCACCGCTCCCACGCCCACCGCGACCGCCACGCCGTACGGCGCCAAGTCCAACGGCAGCCACTTCGGCTCCCTGCGCGACCTGCTGCTGCCCGTCCCGGCCGGCTACGAACCGGGCCCGGACGACGGCGGCTACGGCAACGACACCGAGCTGAGCGGCGAGCAGCTGTCCGCCGAGCTGGACGCCGACCTCCAGCAGCTCCCCAAGGAGAAGCGCGACAAGATGCGCTCCTACTGGGAGGGCATGCACGTCAAGGCCACCGGCGTGCGCACCTACCGCGCCGCCGGGAACGACCTGGTGGTCAGCCTGAAGCTGCACCAGTTCAACCAGCAGGAAGTGCAGCGGATCAACGAGTACACCGCGGTCTTCACCGGCGACACCGGCCTGTTCCGGATCGGCCCGGCCATCCCGGGCCACCCCGAGGCGCACTGCTACCTGATGCCCGCGCCGCCGTCCGCGGCGATCGACTACCTGGAGTGCTCGGCCGCCGAGGGCGACCTCCTGGTGATCATGAACGCCGAGGGCGTGGCACCGCTGCCCAAGGACAAGATCGTCGCCCTCTTCACCTTCCAGCTCGACCGCCTCGCCCGCCCGGGAGCGTCCGCATGACCGACCACGCCACCCCGCCGCCCGTTCCCGAGGCCGTCGCGGACCCCGCCGTCCCCCTCGTTCCCGAGGACCCGGCCGTTCCCCTCGTTCCCGAGGACCCCGCCGTCCTCGCGGAGCAGGAGGCCCGCCGCACCCGCCGCCGCAAGGCCGCGCTGCGCTGGAGCTGCGCCGCCCTGGTGTTCGCCCTCGCCGGCACCGGCACCGCGCTGGCCGTCACCGCGCCCGAGCGCACCGACCTGCCCGGGCTGGCCACCGCGAGCGACGGCCGCTACACCTTCGCGCCGCTGACGCTGCCGCCGCTGCCCGCCGGCAAGGAGGCCCCGGGCGGCAAGGACAGGTCCCCGCACCACGCGGACCTGCGCTACCTGCTGCTGCCCGCCCCCAAGGAGGCCGGTGGCTCCCTGACCCCGCCCGTCTTCCTGGCCCCCACCCTCGGCCCCACCCCCTCGGGATCGCCGACGGCCTCCCCGACGCCCTCGGCCTCCGCCACCGCGCTCGCCCCCGTCTCCGAGTTCGGCCAGTGGGTGCCCTGCGACGCGATCGCCGAGGAACAGCAGGACCCGGCCAAGATGCGCTCCCTGCTCCTGGAGGACGCCTGCCGTGCGGCCACCGTCCGGGAGTGGACCGCCTCCGACGGCACCCGCACCCAGATCCGGCTGCTGCGCTTCGGCTCCTACCGGGAGTCCTGGGACGCCTTCACCGGCCTGCGCGGCAAGGCCAACCCCAAGGCCGCACCCGACACCAGGGCCACCCCCCGCTCCGACTGGGACACCGTCGACGGCATCATCCGCACCGTCATGGAATCCACCACGGCCGGCCCCAAGGGCGACCCCACCGCCCGCTTCGCCTACGTCTCCGCCTCCGACGTCCTCGCCGTCATCACCATGACCAACCCCGCGGGCGTCCCGACCGTCCCGTTCCGACAGGTCGTCACCCTCCAGTCAGACCTCCTCGCCTGACACGACCTCAGTACACGTACCACCGGGCCGGATCCCCTCGGGGAGCCGGCCCGGTGGCTTTCTCCGCCTTCTGGAACAAGATCGGGATATTTCCCGCACCGGCTCGTGAACGACCCCCACGTACGGTGGTCACGCATCACAGACCCGCACCACCCGAACGACAGCAGGAGAGCCTCATGCGCACGCGCCGCCTCGTCCTCACCGCCGCCGCCGTCGCGGCGATCGCCGCCACCGCAACGGCCTGCGGACCGGACAACAGCGACGCGGCCCCCGCGGCCACCGCTGCACCCACCACCGCTGCACCCGCCACCGGCGCACCGGCCCAAGCCGCACCGACGCAGACCGCCGCCCCCAAGTCCTCCGCCCCCGCCGCCTCCACGCCCTCCGCCCCCGCCGCCGACAAGAGCGGGTACGGCCAGGCCTGCGGCGCCAACGACCTGGTCTTCGGCGCGAAGGCCGAATCCCAGGCCGGCGGCTACATCCTGATCAGCGCCAAGGCCAAGCCGGGCATCACCTGCACGCTCCCCGCCGGCCACCCCGTCATCGCGTTCGGCTCGCGCGGCATCGAGGCCGCGGCCTTCGAGCACGCCGCCGGTGAGCCGATCACCCTGAGCGGCGCCAAGACCGCGTACGCGGGCATCATGGCCAAGACCACCAAGGGCAACCAGGCGGTCGAGTTCACCGACGTCACCATCGGCATCGGCAACCCCGACCCGAACCCGGCGAGCGTCCCCGTCGGCACCACCCCGGTCGACAAGCCGGTCGTCACCAACTGGCACACCGCACCGAAGGACGCCGTGCCCGCGAACTGACGGCAGATCACGGAAGTGACGTCGCTGCCTGATCCCGGTATCTGTCAGGCCGTTGCCCGGTCATGATCCCGGGCGGGGCAGTTGATCGGCTGCCATCCCTGATCTTCGGAGGGTATCCCCGGCTTCAGCCGGGGAGGGAATCCGATTCCGGGACGCGGCGGAGCGCTCGTGGTGTCTTCTGTCAGTGGTGTGTGGCATGTTGATTGCGGCGGCGGTGGAGGGGGTGGGTCGTGTTGATTCGTGCGTACAAGTTCATGCTGCGGCCCACCGTGGGCCAGCAGCAGGCACTGACGGAGATGCTGCGGGATCACTGCTCGCTCTACAACGGGGCGTTGCAGGAACGCCGGGATGCCTGGCGGCATGTCTCCGGGACGACGGTCCGCTATGGCGATCAGTCCGCGCAGCTCAAGGAGATCCGGGCGTTCGACCCGGAGTGTCAAGGCCGCTGGTCCTTCTCCTCCCAGCAGGCCACGCTTCGACGGCTGGACAAGGCGTTCGCCGCGTTCTTCCGCCGGGTCACGTCCGGCGGGAAACCCGGATACCCACGCTTTCGCGGCGTGAACCGGTTCGACACGGTGGACTTCCCCCAAGACGGTGACGGCTGCCGCTGGGACTCAACCCCGCACGACCCGGTGACCCGTGTCCGTTTCCAGGGCGTCGGCCACGTCAGGGTGCATCGGTACCGGCCGGTGGTCGGCAGGGTCAAGACGATCTCGGTCAAGCGTGAGGGCAAGCGCTGGTACGTGGTGTTGACGGCCGAGCAGGCCCGGCCCGGGCCGCTGCCCGCGACCGGATCCGTGGTCGGCATCGACATGGGCATAGCCAGCTTCCTCGCCGACTCCGACGGCGGGTTCGTTCCCAACCCCCGCCACGGCCGGAAGGCCGCCGCGAAGCTCGCAGCCGCCCAGCAGGCCCTCTCCCGGTGCAAGCGCGGGTCGAAGCGCCGCCGCAAGGCCGTGGAGACCGTCGCGCGGCTGCACCGCAAGGTCCGCCGTCAACGGCTCGACCATGCCCACAAGACCGCCCTCGGTCTGGTCCGCGCGCATGATCTGATCGCGCACGAGGACCTCAGGATCCGCAACATGGTCAAGGCTCCCGCGCCGAAGCCTGATCCCAAGCGGGCGGGCGTGTTCCTGTCGAACGGGGCTGCGGCCAAGGCGGGGTTGAACCGTTCGATCAACGATGCCGGGTGGGGGGTGTTCCTCACGATCCTGCGCGCCAAGGCTGAAAGCGCCGGGCGGGAAGTGATCGCTGTGGACCCCCGCAACACCTCCCGGACGTGCCCCGCATGCGGGCACGTCTCGGCGGAGAACCGGCCCACCCAGGACACCTTCCACTGCGTCAGCTGTGGCCATGCGGCGCATGCTGACACGGTGGGAGCCGTCAACGTTCTCCGGGCCGGGCTGGCCCGTCGCAACGCCCGCCCGGGTTAGCGAGAAGCCCCCGGCTTCAGCCGGGGGAGGAGTCACATCCTTCTGCCATGGCGAACTGGCGGCGGTCCCTGGGGGATGTCTTCTGGGCTGTGGATCGTGCCCTGGGCGGGCAGAAGCGTCCGACGCGGATCCAGAAATGGGTGGCCCGGCACCCGATAGGCACGGGCCTTTGCATGGCCGTGCCCTTCACACTCTTCTTCTTGATGCTGTCGCGTGAGGAGGAACCCGGTGATCCCCTGTTCGCTGTAGTGTTCGGGCTGCTCTTGGGGCTTGTCTTCGGTCTCACGGCCGTGTCAGAGCGGCTCCGGCAGCGTCGTCTCAAGCGCCTGGGGATGTGGGACGGGTCTTGAGGGCCGGGGGCCGAAGGGACGGCTTCCGGCCTCAGCCCCCGGGCGGTGGGACGTGCGTGGGTCGGCCGGCCTTCGCCGGTTCTTCGGCCCGCGCCCGCGTCGGTCAATCCCGGGCCCGCGACGCGCCCCCGGCCTGGCGGCCGGGAGGTGCCCCCACCTCCGCCTCGCCCTGCACGCACCCCAACGCCGAGAGCCGGCCCGAGCCGCCCGCCGGGGCCCACCGTCACGCCGACAGCCTCGCCGCCACCGGGCGGTGGTCGCTGGGGGTGGCGGGCAGGGCCCAGGTGGCGGTGGCCGGCAGGCCGCGGGTGAGGACGTGGTCTATGCGCACCAGGGGCAGTGCGGCGGGCCAGCTGAAGCCGAAGCCGCTGCGGGCCGGGGTGAGGCGGCTGGTCAGCGGGGCGAGGGCGCGGTCGTCGGCGGCGGTGTTGAGGTCGCCCAGCAGCACGACCCGGCGCAGCGGTTCGGCGTCCAGGGCCCCGGCGAGGGCGCCGATGTCGCGGTCGCGGTGGGCGGTGGCGAAGCCGGTCACCGTGGTCCGCACCGAGGCGAGGTGGGCGACGTACACCGCCACCGGCCCGCCCGGGGCGCGGACCTCGGCCCGCAGGGAGCGGTTCCACCCGGGGTCGATGACCAGCCGCCGGGACTCCGTCACCGGGTAGCGGCTCCACAGGGCGACGGTGCCGGTGCGGGCGTGGTGGGGCAGCGCCTGGTCCAGCACGCCCCGGTAGGCGGGCAGGGCCGCGTCGGTGACCTCCTCCAGCGCGACCAGGTCCGGGCCGGCGGCGAGCAGCGCGCGGGCGGTGCCGGCCGGGTCCGGGTTGGCGGCGTTCACGTTGTGGGTGACCACCGTCAGACCCGGCCCGCCGGCCCCGCCCGCCGGCGCCCCGCCGGACAGCAGCAGCGGCCCGAACACCACCGCCCACACCACGGCCAGCACCCCGCCCGCGCAGGCCGCCGCCGGTGCCCGGCGCAGCGCCGCGCACAGCAGCGCCGCCACCGCCACCAGGCCGCTCCACGGCAGGGCGCTCTCCCACAGGCTGCCCAGGCCCAGACCCAGGTCCGGCACCAGCCGGTGGCCGCCGAGGGCGAGCGCGGTGAGCAGCCCGAGCGCGGCGGGCACGCGCCCGCGCCGCCACCGGGGCACGGCCCGCCACACGGGTGCGGCCCGGCGCCCCGGTGCGGTCAGCCGCCTCGGTGCGGCCCGCCACCTCGGTACGGTCCGTCGCCGCCGGTCCGGCGGGCCGGCCTTCGTGGGCGTTTCGGAAAGCGCGGAAGACGTCACGGCGCGCCCCCTCACCCTGCGGCGTCCGGCAGCGGAGCCGGGCAGGTCCCACCCGGCGGGGTGAGCAGTTCGAAGTGCCAGATCTCGTTGTTGTACACCTGGCACAGCCCGTACTTCGCGCCGTGCTGGATCAGCCAGTAGTCGGCGTTGGTCGGGCCGACGTCCACCGCCTTGCCGGTGACGTGCGCGGACTTCTCCGGCGTGTTGACGAACCTGCGGGCCTGCTCCACGCTCCCGTACTTGACCACCCCCCGGTCCAGCAGCCGCTGCTGGTAGGCCTTGCTGCGCCAGCCGGAGGTGACGGTCATCTCGATGCCCTGGGCCCGGGCGTCGTCGGCCGCCCGTTGCAGGGCCTCGCGCAGCGGCTTGTCCAGGTTGCGCACGGCCGGGGCCTCGGTGTCGAAGGGGCTCAGCGTCCGGCCGTCGGGTACCTCCCCGTCCGCCTCACCCCCGGCCGTGACGGGTTGGGCGGTGACGGTGGAGGCCAGGGAGCGCAGGGCGGCCTCGGTGCCCGGCGGGTCGGCGGCGTACACCCCGGCCAGGGCCAGCACCGCCGCCGCCGAGCCGCCCGCGGCCAGCCACCGCCTGCCCCGCGCCGTCGTCGTTGCCGTGTCCTCTTCCGTCCGCGTCTGCGTCGAGTCCATTCCTGCCTCCCGGTGTGCTCGTCCGTTGCGGACCATTGGAGGAGACACGGTGTTGCGAGGACGTCTGCGCAGGCCGATACGTTTTCGATAGGCCCCATCCGGTCCAATGGGGTGTGCGAACGGCGACGACGGGAGAACGGCACGTGCGGGTCCTGGTAGTGGAGGACGAGATCTACCTCGCGGAGGCGGTCCAGGCGGGCCTGCGGCTGGAGGCGATCGCCTGCGACATCGTCACCGACGGCGACGCGGCGCTGGAGCGCCTGGCCGTCCACAGCTACGACGTCGTCGTCCTCGACCGTGACATCCCCGGCACCCACGGCGACGACGTCTGCCGCAGCATCGTCGAGCGCGGCCTCGGCTGCCGGGTGCTGATGCTCACCGCCGCCGCCCGGCTGAACGAGAAGGTCGCCGGCTTCGAACTCGGCGCCGACGACTACCTCACCAAGCCCTTCGACCTCGCCGAACTCGTCGTACGGCTGCGCTCGCTGGCCCGCCGCCCGGCCCAGGCCGCCCCGCCCGTCCTGGAGTACGCCGGGCTGCGCCTGGACCCCTTCCGCCGCGAGGTCTACCGGGACGGCCGCTACGTGGGCCTGTCCCGCAAGCAGTTCGCCGTCCTGGAGGTCCTGATGACGGCGCGCGGCGGCGTCATCAGCGCCGAGGACCTGCTGGAACGCGCCTGGGACGAGAACGCCGACCCCTTCACCAACGCCGTCCGCATCACCATCTCCGGCCTGCGCAAACGCCTCGGCGACCCGTGGGCGATCCAGACCGTGCCGGGGGTGGGCTACCGCCTCACCGGCCCGGGCGGGGAAGGCACCCCACGATGAAAAAGCCCCCTCGTGCCGAGCACCCGCCCGGCAAGCGCCGTCCGGGAAGCCGCCCGCGCCGCCTGACCGCCCGGATGCGCCTGACCCTCAGCTACGCCCTCTTCGCCGTCACCGCCGGCACCCTCTCCCTCGCCGTGGTCTACGTCGGCATGCGCTACGTCCCCAACTACCCCCTCACCTCCTCCAACCCGCGCTACCGCTCCGACGCACCCTCCCGCCAGGAGATCCTGCGCTCCCTGCTCACCGCCAGCGGCTACGCCCTGGCCCTGCTGACCGCCGTCGGCCTGGCCGGCGGCTGGCTGATCGCCGGCCGGGTGCTGCGCCCGCTGCAGGACATCACCCGCGCCGCCCACACCGCCGCGAGCGGGGCACTGGAGCACCGCATCGCCCTCACCGGGCCGCGCGACGAGTTCACCGATCTTTCCGACGCCTTCGACGAGATGCTGGCGCGCCTCCAGCGTTCCTTCGAGGCCCAGCAGCGCTTCGCGGCCAACGCCTCCCACGAACTGCGCACCCCGCTGGCGATCACCCGCACCATGCTCCAGGTCGCCGCCGCCGACCCGTCCGGCCAGGACTGGGGAAAGCTCGTCACCCGGCTCCAGGACACCAACCAGCGCGGCATCGAGATCAGCGAGGCCCTGCTCCAGCTCGCCGACCTCGGCCACGCCCCGCCCGACCTCGCCCCCACCGACCTCGCCGCCGCGACGGGGGAGGCGCTGGCCGCCGTCCGCGACGAGGCCGCGGCCCTCGGCATCACCCTCACCACCGACCTGCGCCCCGCCCCGACCACCGGCAACCCCGTCCTGCTGCGCCAGGCGGCCGTCAACCTGCTGCACAACGCGCTGCGGCACAACCTGGCCTCCGGCGGGCGGGTCACCGTCGCCACCGGGGCCGACCCGCAGCGGCCCGGGCGGGTGCGCCTGACCGTCGCCAACACCGGCCCGCAGCTGACGGCGCAGGCCGTGGCCACCTTCACCGAACCGTTCCTGCGCGGGCGCGGGCGCACCGCCGAGACCGACCCGGCCCGCCGCGGCCACGGCCTGGGCCTGGCGATCGTCGCCGCCGTCACCGAAGCCCACCACGGGGAACTCCACCTCGCCCCCGACCCGGCCGGCGGCCTGCGGGTGACCCTCGACCTGCCGGGCTCGCCCGAGGGGTAGGCGGTTCGGACGGGCTCGGGGAAGCGGTCGAGTTGCGCTCCACCCAGGTGCGCAGGTGCGCCGGCGGGACGCAGGCGTCCACGCTGACGAGGAGACCCCCTGATGGCCGAGATGCCCGCGACGCCCGCCGCCGCATGACCGAGGTGATCGACAAGGCGGCCCGGGTCCACCCGGACGAGGGCCGGCTGCCGGCCGCCCGTACCCACGGCCGCGACCGGTTCCACCGGCCCGGCCGCTTCCCGCCCCGGCTGCTCGCGGGTGTCAGATGCGGTGGTACTGGACGGGGGTGGCGACCTCGCCGCCGAGTTCGGCGGCGGCGTGGCGGGCCCAGTAGGGGTTGCGCAGCAGTTCGCGGCCGAGCAGGACGGCGTCGGCGTGGCCGTCGGTGAGGATGGCCTGGGCCTGGGCGGGGTCGGTGATCAGGCCGACGGCCGCCACCGGCAGGTCGGTCTCGCGGCGCACGGCCTCGGCGAAGGGCACCTGGAAGCCGGGCGCGGCCTCGATGCGGGCGTCGGGGACGATGCCGCCGGTGGAGACGTCGAGCAGGTCGACGCCGTGTGCCCGGAGCTCCTTGGCGAGACGGACGGTGTCCTGCGAGGTCCACCCCTCGCGGCCGTCCTCCGGGTTCTCGGTGAGCCAGTCGGTCGCGGAGACGCGGAAGAAGACCGGCAGGTCCTCGGGCCACACCGAGCGGACGGCGTCGACGACCTCCAGGGCGAAGCGGATGCGGCCCTCGAAGGAGCCGCCGTAGCCGTCGGTGCGGTGGTTGGCCGCGGGGGAGAGGAACTCGTGGACCAGGTAGCCGTGGGCGCCGTGGATCTCGGCGACCTGGAAGCCGGCGTCGAGCGCGCGCCGGGCGGCGTCGGCGAACTGCCGCACGATGTCGCCGATCTGCTCCTCGGTCAGCTCGTCCGGCGTGGTGTGGGCGGCGGAGAAGGCCTCGGCGCTGGGGCCGACCGGGGTCCAGCCGTGCTCCTCGCCCGGGGCGACGGGGCGTCCGCGGTCGACCCAGGTGCGTTCGGTGGAGGCCTTGCGCCCGGCGTGGGCGAGCTGGATGGCCGGGACGGTGCCCTGGCTCTTCAGGAAGGAGGTGATCCGGCGGAAGGCCGCGGCCTGCTCGTCGTTCCAGATGCCGAGGTCGTACGGGCTGATGCGCCCCTCGGGGCTGACGGCCGTGGCCTCCGTGATGATCAGCCCGGTGCCGCCGGCGGCGCGGGCCGCGAGGTGGGTGAAGTGCCAGTCGGTCGGGACGCCGGCCGCGTCCCCGTCCGGGGCGGCGCTGTACTGGCACATCGCCGGCATCCAGACCCGGTTGGAGACGGTCAGGGCTCGCAGGGTGAGCGGGGCGAAGAGAGAGGTGCTCATGTCGGACTCCCGGTGGGGTCGGCTGGCGCCAGGACAAAGGGGCGAGCATGCAACTTTTGCGGCTGCATTTACATTCATGAACAATAGTTGCATGCGCAGAGACTTGCAAGGGTGTCCCGTCGGCGCACCCTCCCACCTGCGACAATCCCTTCCATGATCGACTCCGCCGCCACCAGCACACCGGCCACCCCGACCGCACCGGCCACCCCCCTCGCCGTCGCCGCCGCCGCGATCATCCAGGACGGCCGGCTCCTGGTCGTCAGCAAGCAGGCCGCCCCCGACGTCTTCTACCTCCCCGGCGGCAAGCCCGACCCGGGCGAGGACGCCCTCCAGGCGCTGGCCCGCGAACTGCGCGAGGAACTCGGCGCGGCCCCGGTCGACCCCCGCCACCTCACCGACATCCGCGCCACCGCCGCCCTCGAAGGCGTGCCCATGCTGATGACCGTCTTCACCGCCACCCTGGACCGCGAGCCCGTCCCCGCCGCCGAACTCGCCGACCTGCGCTGGACCGACGGCCGCGACGACACCCTGCGCCTCGCCCCCGCCGTCCGCGACCACCTCCTGCCCCTGCTGCGCCAACGCGGCGACCTGGCCTGACGGGGTGGGGCCCGGGGCCGGCGGAAAACCCGTCGGCCCCGGCCGCCCGGCCCCGTGACGCCGGACGGCGCCGCCCGGAGGAACCGGACGGCGCCGTCGGTGGCGCAGAGGAGCGGCCTCAGCCGGCCGTCAGCGCGCCGTCTGCGGGACGCGCCGGGCCGGGACGGCGGTGCCGCGGGCAGGGCGCGGGGCGGCGGGGGAGGCGCCGAGCGCGGTGCCGCGGGTCTCCTCGGCCCACAGCACGCTCACCAGCAGGCCCAGCGCCGTGGCCCCGGCGGCGATCAGCATGGTGGTGCCGGTGCCGAGCCCGGTCAGCGACAGCGGCAGCAGGTAGGTGCCCACGGCCGCGCCGATCCGGCTGACCGAGGTGGCCACGCCCACGGCGGTGGCCCGGATCTCGGTGGGGAACAGCTCGTTGGGGTAGGTCCAGTCGAGCACGTTGGGCCCGCCGCACAGGAAGGCGTACGCGCACAGCGCGAGCAGGGCGACGGCGGCGGGGGCGGTGGGCCACACGCCGAGCAGGGCGAGCGGGACGGTCATCAGGGCGAAGGACCAGATGATGACGGGGCGCCGGCCGCGGGTGTCGATCAGGCGCAGTGCCGGGTAGCAGCCGAGCAGGAAGACGAGGCTGATCAGCCCGGTGCCCAGGGTCTCCATCATGTTGCCGCCGGGCATGCCGAAGGAGGAGAGGATCTGCGGGCCGAAGGTGAGCATCGCGAACAGCGGGCCGACCTGGAAGAGGAAGAACAGGCCGCAGAACAGGGTGCGGCGCCGGTAGGGCTGGGTCATCAGCAGGCGCAGTCCGCCGGGGCGGCCGCGCTCGGCCGGGTCGGGCATCAGCTCCCGGCCGTCGACCCGGACCCCGAGGTGCTTCTCGACCACACGCACCGCTTCGCCGACCCGCCCGTTGGCGGCCAGCCAGCGCGGGGACTCCGGGGAACCGCGGCGGATCACCAGGAACACCACGCACAGCACCGTGGAACTCGCCAGCATCCAGCGCCAGCTGCCCGGCCCGGCCAGCTCCAGGAACAGGTAGCCCACCACGTAGGCCAGCACGGAGCCGGCGTACCAGGCGATGATCTGCTTCCCGAGCAGCCGGCCGCGGTGCTTGGTGGGCAGCCACTCGGCGAGCAGCGAGGTGGCGATGGGGTAGTCGGCGGCCACGGCCATGCCGAGCACGAAGCGCAGCACGGCGATCGCCCACACCGCGTCGACCCAGAAGGAGAGCACCGAGCAGGCGACCATCACGAGCAGGTCGGCGGTGTACATCACCTCCCGGCCGATCTTGTCGGTCAGCACGCCGAAGAGCGCGCCGCCGACGAACATTCCGACCAGCGCGGCGGCGCCGATCAGGCTGACTTCCGCGGTGGACAGCCCGAGGTCCGGGCGCATCCCGATCAGGGCGACGCCGACGATGCTCAGGATGTAGCCGTCGAGCAGCGGTCCGCCCGAACAGGCGAGGGCCAGCCTGCGGTGGAATGCGGTATACGGGGCGTTGTCGATGGTCTGGGACATGTGCTTGGGGTCCTCCGGAGCGTACGGCGCGCACTGCGCACCGTGCGCCGGGTAGACGGCAGGGAAAGACACCGCCCACGTCGGACGGCGCCGCCGCCCGGTCACAACGGGCGACCGTCCACAGTTGCCCCGGCCCCGACGGGCCGCCACCAGGGCGAAGGTCGAGCGGATTCACGACCAAGGTCCCGAAACGGACAGGCCCTTCGCCCGTGCCCCGACGGCGCCCGCCCAGTCCTGCCGGGGCCCGCGCCGTCGGCCGCCGTGACCGCGTGCCGTTCGTGACCCTTCTCACCCAAAGCCCTCAACAGCCCCTGGAATGTGGCCCATTCCACACCGGGGCCGTGCCCGTCCGTACGGACCCGACCCCGCTGCGTCACCTGCGGCGGGCCCTCAGCCGGTTTCCCGTGAGCCCGGTGTCAGCCCCAGCCGCGCGAGGCCCGAGTCCAGCGCCGCCTCCAGGTGGCCGGTGGAGCCGGTGGTCATGAGGATCAGCACCCCGCCCTGGACCCCGGCCAGCAGCGCCGCGGCCTCCCGCTCGGCGTTCAGGCCGGCGGCGACTGTCCCGCTGCCCTGTAGGTGACGGATACCCGCGGCGAGCCGGTGCTGCCACTGCCCCAGCAGTTCGGCGGCCACCGTCCGGCCCGCGCCGGTGGCCGCGCCCAGCTGGGACAGGGCCACGTGCAGGGGGCAGCTGACGCCCTGCGCGCGGTAGCGGGCGAGGACCTTGTCGCGCCACTGCCACCAGGCCTCCCGGGAGGTGAGGGAACCGAGCTCGGGTTGCTGGGCGTCGAGCACCCGGGCCGCCTCGAAGCGGGCCACCGCCAGCAGCAGCTCGTCCTTCCCGCCGGGGAAGTAGTGGAACAGCTGGCTCTTGCTGGTGGCGGTGCGGGTCGTCACGTCCTCCAGGCGCAGCGCGAACACCCCCTCCGCGCGGATCTCCTGGGCGGCGCCCTCGACGATGCGCTGCCTGGTCGCGGCGCCCTTGCGGGTCGGCGGAACATGTCCTCCGGCTGCGGCCCGTCCGGCCTGCGTCCCGAGCCCGGTCACGGGACGAGGACCAGCTTGCCGGTGGTGCGCCGGGACTCCAGGTCCGCGTGCGCCCGGGCCGCCTCGGCGAGCGGGTAGCGGCCGGTGATCCGCGGGGTGAGCCGCCCGTCCAGGACGAGGTCGAACAGCCCGCCGGTGCGCCGCACCAGCGCCTCGCGGGTGGGGACGTGGTGGTGCACCACCGGGTACGTCAGCAGGATGCTGTTCGGCAGGTCGGTGGGACGCAGTACGGGCACGCCCATGAAGGGGCCGTAATAGGCGTGCACCCCGTGCGGGCGCAGGGCCAGCTGGGAGGAGCGGAAGGTGTCGGCGCCGCCGCCGTCGTAGACGACGTCGGCCCCGCGCCCGCCGGTCAGCTCCTTGATCCGGTCCTCGAAGCCGCCGCCGGAGTGGACCAGCACGTGGTCGGCGCCGGCCTCCTTCGCGACGGTGGCCTTCTCCTTGCGGGAGACCAGGCCGATCACGTTCCCGCCGCGTGCCTTGACCAGCTGGGTGAGCAACCGGCCGACCCCGCCCGCCGCCGCGTGCACCACCGCGGTGTCGCCCGGGGCGACGGGGTAGGTCTCGGTGCTCAGGTGGCTGGCGGTCAGACCCTGCATCAGCAGGCCGCCCGCGACCTCGTCCGGCACCCCGTCGGGCACCTTGACCAGCGAGGCCGCCGGGATGGCGAGCAACTCGGCGTAGCTGCCCGGGTGGTAGAACCAGGCCACCCGGTCGCCGACGGCCGGCCCGTCCGCCTCCGCGCCGAGGGCGGCGACGTACCCCATGCCCTCGGCGCCCAGGACCACCGGCGCCGCCCAGCCCGGGCCGCCCTCGGCCCGGGCACCGACGTCCACGTAGTTGACCCCGGCTGCGCCCAGGCGCACCAGCGCCTCGCCGGGGCCGGGGACCGGGTCCGGCAGCTCGGTCCAGCGCATGACCCCGGGGCCGCCGTGCTCCTCGATCCGGATCGCGTGCATGGGCTGACACCTTCCTGTGCGGGCTCGTCCGGGAGTGAACCCAGGAGTGAACCCGGGAGCGAATTCGGGAGGGAACGAGCAGCACCGTAGGCAGCCGAAAATGGACCCACAAGTCCAGAAATCCCTGTGGCGACGGGCAGTTACCGCGGGCCCGCGGCCAGCGGCACGGCGACGTCCGCGACGTGCTCCTCAGGCCCGCCGGACGCCCAGTTCGGGTAGTACACCTCCCGGTTCGGCCCGCCCCGCCCGTACCCGCGGGCGGTGACCCAGGCGCCCACCGCGTCGTGGACGGCGGCCATCGCGGCGGTGCGCTGCCGGGTCAGGGCGGTGTACGCCTCGCGGTGCGCGGGCTCGATGCGCACCCCGAACGGCCCGTGCGGCCCGACGGCGTTCGGGGTGGGGGCGCAGACCTCGACCAGGGCGTCGCAGTCCTCGCCCACCAGGCCGTGGTAGACCGCGAACAGCGGCCCGGACAGGCACGCGCCCACCTCCCGCAGCCGGCCGAGCAGCAGCGTACTGGCCTCGGCGAGGAAGCCGGGCAGCGCGGCGGCGTCCACGTGCCGCCGGACGAACAGGACGTGCTGCTCGGGCACGTCGCGCTCGGCGATCTCGAACATGGTGGTGCTCCTTCCCATCAAAACCTCTCGGGCGTAGCCCACCGCCTCCCGGCGGGCCGCGTGCTCGGCCTCCCGCTCTCGCCAGTACGCCAGCAGCTCCCGCTCGCCCGCGCCCTCGCCGCCGTCCGCGTCCAGCACCGCCGCGATCCGCGCCAGCGGCAGCCCGGCGGCGCGCAGCAGCGCGATGCGCCGGGCCCGCTCGACCTGCGCCGGGCCGTAGCGCCGTACCCCGGTGCGCGGGTCGACCAGGGCGGGCGGCAGCAGCCCCCGCTCGCCGTAGAGCCGCAGGGCCTTGAGGCTGAGCCTGGTCCGGGCTGCGAGTTCGCCGATGGTGATCACGTTCTCCTGCACGCCCGCCACTGTGCCCCCTGCCCCTGGGGGAGGGGCAAACCCTGAACCGACATGCAGCGGTACGTCGGCTTTCCCGCCGGATCCGCCCGCCTGCTCGCGGCGCCGAGAAGCTGTGGCGAACCATCGCGAACGAAAGCGAACCGCGGGCCCGGACCGCCAAGTGCGCGGCCCGGGCCCGCCGTTCACGAGCGCGGTGCCGACGCGCGGGGGCGCGGGCCGGTGATGGATCGAGCCGAACGTGGTTCATGTGACTCCTCCCCCGTGTGAGCGCGGGGGCTTCTCGCTAACCCTTCCGGGCGTTGCAACGGGCCAGCCCGGCCCGGAGAACGTTGACGGCTCCCACCGTGTCGGCGTGCGCCTGATGGCCGCAGCCGGTGCAGTGGAAGGTGTCCTGGGTGGGCCGGTTCTCCGCCGCAACGTGCCCGCATGCGGGGCACGTCCGGGAGGTGTTGCGGGGGTCCACGGCGGTCACTTCCCGTCCGGCGCTTTCAGCCTTGGCGTGCAGGATCGTAAGGAACACCCCCCATCCGGCATCCGATATCGAGCGGTTCAACCCGGCCTTGGCCGCGGCCCCGTTGGGGAGAAAGGCACCCGGCCGATCGGGGTCGGGCTTCGGCGCGGGGGCCCAGCCGAGCAGCAGTTCGGCCACCAGATCGAGCCGGGGCGGCTCCAGGAGCGCGGCGTACTGGCCGACCAGCGCGCCGATGCCGTGGTAGTCGACGCGACCGTGGGGCGCCACCGTGCGGGAAGCGGCGTCGGCACCGGGCAGGGCGGCGCGGGCGGCGGACGGGCCGAGGGCCGCGACGGTCTCGGCGTGGTGACGGGCCGCCAGGCGGGTGAGGACGGCAGCGGGGCGGTCCGCCTGCGCCGCCGGGCCCGCCTGCGCCTGTGGGCCCTCCACCGTGTCCGGGGTGAGCTGCTGGGCGAAGGCACGCAGCAGGTCGTGGTACCGGTAGCGGTCCGGTGGCGCCGTCTCCAGCATCGAGCAGTCGACCAGTGACTCGACCAGTTCCTCGGCCTCCTGCTCGGGCAGCCCGAGCACCGCCGCCACCGCGCCCGGCGACAGGTCGGGCACCCCCGGCACCGCCAACAGGCGGAAGGCCCGGGCCTGTTCGGGCGTCAGCTGGTCGTAGCCGAAGCGGAACGCCGACTCGACGTCCAGGTCCCCGGCGCGCAGCACGTCCAGCCGGCGGCGATCGCCGGACAGCTTGTCGAGCAGCAGGTCCATGCTCCAGCCGGGCCGGCAGGCGAGGCGGGCGGCCAGGATGCGCACGGCCAGCGGGAGATGGCCGCAGAGCCGGACGAGTTCCGCGGCCGTGTCCGCCTCGGCCCGCAGCCGCTGCCCGCCGATCACCTGGCCGAGCAGGCCGAGGGCCTCCTGCGGGGCGAAGGCGGTCAGTTCGACGACATGCGCGTTGGGCAGCGAACCGAGCCTGGACCGGCTGGTGACGAGCACGGCGCAGCCGGACCGGCCGGGCAGCAGCGGCCTGATCTGCTCGGCGTCGCGGGCGTTGTCGAGGACCACCAGCACGCGCCGGCCGGAGAGCAACGAGCGGAACTGGGCGGAGCGTTCGGCGAGTCCGGAGGCCAGCCCGTCCTCCGGCACGCCGAGGGAGCGGAGGAAGGCGCCCACCGCCTCCTCGGGCCGGGTCGGGCGGCCGTCGGCCCCGTGCAGGTCGAGGTAGAGCTGGCCGTCGGGGAAGTCGGCGGCCAGCTCGTGCGCGACATGGACGGCCAGGGCCGTCTTGCCCACGCCGCCCAGCCCCGACACGGTTGCCACGGGCATGGTGTGGGGGGCGAGCAAGACGGTAAGCGGAAGGACAGGTTTCGGCCAGTTGTGTCGCCGGTGGATACATTCGATCACATCTTCGGCATGCTGACCGCACACGTTGTTCGAGACGCGACAAGGGAGAAGGCCATGCGTCGAATTGCGGCTCTGGGTACGGGTGCGGCGCTGCTGGTGGCCGCGGGTGTGATGGCGGCGCCGGGGGCGTCGGCGACCTCGTACTGCAGCACCACCCAGGGGACGAACTGGGGGTCGGTGAGCTGCCAGACCACCGCCACGAAGAACCACTGGCAGCTGGTGCTGGTCTGCAACAACGACAACGTCAAGGGCATCCAGACGACGGTCATGGGCGCCTGGCACATGGGCAACGGGAGCGACACCCTCTACTGTCCGACCGGCTACAGCGCGGCCTACACCAAGGTCAACAACGACAACTGACCTTCCGCACAAGGGTGCCGGCCGTCGCCGCAGCGGTGACGGCCGGCACCCTTGTGCGGGTGGGGCCCCGGGCCGGTCGCTCTACGCCATCGTGTAGCTGAAGTTCGCCTTGAAGGCGTTCATGGAGCCGACCGCGATGCTCTCGCAGGCCTCGTAGAACTGCTTCTCGTCATTGGGGTCGAAGCCGTTCGCGGACACGAGCTGGGCCAGTGACCTGAACTCCTGGAGAATGCGGGCGTTGAGCTCCGCGTCGGGCTCCTTGCTGTCGCGGTGGTACTGCGAGTCCGCCGATCCGCCGCCGGTCTTGGCGAACAGGGTGAACTGGTTCATCTCGTCGTGGAGCGTCGCCGTGTCGCTGGCGGCGACCCTGTTGAAGGCCGCTATGGCCGTGGTCGGGTTGGCGGCGGCCCGGCGGAACTCGGCGCCCTGGATGATGGCCACGATCTTGGCGCAGTACTTCTGCGCGTCCTTGGGCAGGTCCTCGAACGGTTTGCTGCCGCTTTCGGCCAGTGCCTTGATGAACCGGTTCGCCAGCTGCTGGTCCGTGAGCCCCGACTTGCTCTTGGCCAGGTCGAACAGCTGGGAGTAGTCGCCCTCCTGCACGCCGCCGAGGACGAAGTTCCCGGTGGCGCCGATGGTGTAGGAGGCGCCGTCCTCCACGTCGTTGTACGTGAACGGGTTCACCATCGCCTGCCGGTTGCGGAACGCCTCCAGGTCGAGGCTGATACCGCGCAGGGACAGACGCCGGCGCACTTCCTTGTGCCGCTTCATCTGCTCCTCGTCGGAGATCGTCAACTCGTGCTGGAAGCCTCCGGTGGCGATGGCGGTGGGGGTCACGGGAGCGAGGTTCCTGCCGCTCGCCGCCCGTACCCGCGCGTGGGCCTCGTCGATGAGTTTCTCGTACGAGGCGAACCGTACGGATTCCTCCGCCTCGGCCATCCTCCCGATCTCGGCCAGGATCGCCTGCTTCTCCGCCTCCGGCAGCCGCTGGTGACGCGGGGCCTTCCACTGGACCTTGTCGGTCTCCTCCGGCTTGCTGATGGTCGCCTTGGCGACGTTGACGACCCGCTGCACCGCCGGGGCCGCCCCGGCCGGGGTACGGTCCGTCGGGCCCGGGGCGTCCGGGGCGGCGACGGCCCGCTGCACCGGCGCCGCCATCACCCGGCGCGCGGTCGCCTCCGCCTCGCGTTCGAAGCGGTCGGACGGGTCACTGACGCGCAGGCCGTTCCCGTGGTCCGTGCCCAGGACCGGACCCTGCCGCTGCTGGATCACATGCGTCAACTCATGGGCCAGGGTGTGCCTGTCCGCTCCTCCGGCGCCGATGACGACATGACTGCCCGAGGTGTAGGCGCGGGCGCCCACCTCCTGCGCCGAGCGCTGCGCGGCCGTGCCGGTGTGCACCCGCACATCGGAGAAGTCCGCCTGGAGCCGGTGTTCCATCTCCTCGCGGAGCGCAGCGGCGAGCGGCCGGCCCGGTGACCCGAGGACCTGGTGCACGGCGGAGCGCTGCACGGGCGCCCCGCCGTCCGACTCCTGGTGCCCGCAGTCCGGGCCGTGCCGGTGGCGGGCCTCTTCGAGCATCCGGGCCACGGCGGCGTTGCCGACGGTGCGCTGGAGGGCGGCCACCTCCTGCGGGGACGGAAGGCCCGCCCCCTGCCGCACCGGTACGGCTGCGGTGCGGGCCGTACGCGCGGTGTCGGCGGCCGGGCGGCCGGGGCGGGCGCCGTCCGGCGTTCTGGCGGCTTCCCGTGCGTGCATGAGAGACCCTTTCGCGGCGGAGGACGGCCTGGCCTCCTGTATACGTGTCACGGGTCGCCCCCGGCCAGGTACGCAGGGGCAGAGCCGCTGCCCCCGCGGGCAGACCCGGCCGAGGAGGAAGGTCAGGGGCGGGCCCGTCACTTCGCCGACCGCTTGGTGGGCCCGGAGTTCTCCCACGAAGTCAAACCACAGCAGTGTGCTGGGCGGTGGTCATCCGGGTGCTGCGCGCAGGCCTGCGGTGGTGGAGGCGTTCGGCTGGTCAGGCCGGGGCGAGCGTGCTGCGCAGGAAGTCGGTGGGGTCGACTTCCTGTGCGCGAGGTTCAGGTGTGGGTGGCTGCTTGGGTGCGGCAGTGGGTGAGGGCGTAGGTGATGCGGGTGTCGGGGTTGGGGGTGGTGGTGAGGAGTTCGCCGGCGGTGGTGAGGGCGGTCCAGTAGCGGGCGGGGTCGCCGGTGAGGGGGAGGGGGTGGGTGGCGGCGAGGGAGAGGTAGGCGGCGGTGAGGTTGCCGGTGGTGAACCAGCGGGTGAGGCCGTGGTGGTGGCCGGGGCGGATGCCGCCGAGGGCGTCGACGGCGGTGAGGAAGTGGTCGACGATGGCGAGTTCGGTGTCGGTGAGGGACTTGGGGATGTCGAAGACGCCGAGGGCTTCGAGGAGTTCGCCGGTGTCGGTTTCGGAGCCCGGGCGGGGGTTGGCGAGCAGGGCGTCGTAGCAGTCGTCGAGGCGGCGGGTGGTCTCGGCGAGGGGGATGGTCAGGGCGAGGCACACCGCGCGGGCGGAGGGCAGGGGCTTGCGGGTGCGGCGGGCGAGGAGGGCGTACGTGGCGGCGGGGGTGCGGCCGCGGGAGAGGGCGTGGCGGGCGAGGGTGGCGAGGTGCATGGGTGGGGTGGCTTTCAGGCGGTGGAGGAGGAGATGAGGGCCCAGACGAACTTGCCGGCGCCGTCGGGCCGGGAGGTGCAGCCCCAGCGTTCGGCCAGCTCGTTGACGAGGAACAGGCCGCGCCCGTGCTCGTCGTCGGGGGCCGGGGCGTGGAGGGCGGGATGGCCGGTGCCGGTGTCGTGGACTTCCAGTCGGAGGTGGTCGCCGGCGAGGGCGAAGCGGATCTCGATGTGGCGGTCGGCGGGGGCGTCGCAGTGCTGGACGGCGTTGGCGAACAGCTCGCCGAGGAGCAACTCGGCGGTGTCGCAGTAGGCCTCGCCTGCGGACAGGCCGGAGAGGTAGGCGCGGAGCAAGTAGCGCGCCAGGGGCGTTGACTCGGTGCGGGAGTCGAGGCGCGCGACGAACGTGCCGGGCCGGTGGGTTTTGAGCATGGCGAAGTACCTCAAGGGAGGATTGCGTGTGAAGGGGGTGCGCCGTGCTGCTGGGCTTGCCTGACGCAGCGGCCCCGGCGATCAGGTGCGCACGGCTCCTGCCGAAGCGAAGGCCCGGACCGCGCCCGTGGCGGTCCGGCCTCGGGGTGTCTCCTTGATCAGCCGACCGGGACCGGGACGCCCCGGACGAGAAGGGGGAGGCCGTCGCCGTGCTCCCAGGCGTCCCAGGCGTCCTCGACGCGGCGGTACTGGTCGCCGGCCATGACGTCGCGGAGCTGGTGACGGGGGACCCAGTGGAGAGCGCGGATCTCCTCCGGGGGCTGGTGGTGGCGGGCGGTGTCGGCCTGTTGGTGCGTGAGCACCCCGCCCGCGTAGACGAAGTCGAGGCCCTCGGGGAACTCGGCCGCGGGCACGTAGTCGACGGAGAGGATGGTGCGGAGGGGCAGGACGAGGCCGGTCTCCGTTTCGAGGTGCCGGCGGGCCGCGAGGTGGGGAAGCTCGTCCTGTTCGGCGCTGCCGCCGGGGAGGGTCAGGCCGTCCCGGTAGACGGGATCGACCAGGAGGACGGAGAGTTCGCCCGATCCACCGGGGTCCTCGCGCAGGGCGAAGACCTGCTGGCCCGAACGGCGGGCGGGGGGCTTGCTCATGATGCGGGTCCTGCTCAACTCTGCTCCAGGTGCGAGGAATTGATGACGGGCGGCAAAGGACACCCGTCGACGGTTCGGCGGTAGGGCGGCCGAAGCGCCGCCTTCCCGAACGCGACCTCCACGAAGACGCTCTCGCGCGGCTCGCCGTCCTCCAGATTGCTGAAGTCGAGGACGACTTCGCGGAGTTGGAAGAGGGGCTCGGGATTCCGCGGGTCGGGCATGGGGTCTCCGCAGGTTGCGCTGTGCGCCCGGTGGATCACCGGGTGTAGCCATAGTGGCGCGATTGCCTCTACGATCGGAACCCGATCTGAATCTTGAAGTCAGTGCTCGGCAAGTAGGTGAAGATCATTGAACCTCAAAGAACTTGATCCAACATCAGGCCCATGGGCGCCCTTTGGGGTGCAACTGCGCAGGTCGCGCAGGGCTGCTGGCCTCACGCAAGCCCAGCTGGCGAGGCGCTTGAGGGTTGATCCCTCCTACGTCTCCTATGCCGAACTTGCCCCGCCTGGCCGGACTCCGCCAAGTGAGAAGTTCGCACGTGATGCCGATCGAGTGCTTGAGACGGGCGGAACCCTGCTGCTGATGTGGCTCCAGGCCAAGCACTCGGCATTGCTGGAGGGCTTCCCGGAGTACGCAGCCCATGAGACGCGAGCCAGTGAGATCCGGATCTTCGAACTCGGCGTCATCCCTGGCTTGCTTCAAACGAAGTCCTACGCGGCGGCTCTTGCAAGGGCGGATGTTCGTCGAAGGGACATCACCCCCAAGCAGGCAGAAGAGAGGATGACCTTTCTGCTTGCGCGACAGGAGGCACTGGCGCGACGAGACCCGCCGCTCATCCATGCCGTACTGGACGAGAGCTGCCTCCGGCGGATCATCGGTGGTCCGGAGGTCATGTGGGAACAGCTTGAGCAACTTGAACAGCTCTGCGAACAGGGGCGTGTAGTACTTCAGGTGGCGCCCTTCAGCATGGGAGAACACAGGCCATTCGCCCTGCCCATGCGGCTGCTGACACTCCCCGATGGCTCCCTGTTTGGCTACTCTGAGTCTGAGGGGCGCGGGCACGTCGAACGAGATGACGACAGGCTCCGCGACTGGCGTAGGAGATACGATCGCCTCCAGGTAGGGGCGCTGGCCGAGTCAGCGACTCTCGAATTGATACTCCACGCTCGGAAGGACTCTCATGGCTGATTTCGACTTGACTACCGCTTCGTGGGTGAAGTCGACGTACAGCCAGCAAGGTGGCGACTGCCTTGAGGTTGCGCGGGGCTCTCGTACATTGATGCCCGTCCGTGACTCCAAGGACCCCCAGGGCCCGGCTCTGGTGTTCCCGGCCGAGGCTTGGAAGTCGTTCGTTGCTGCTGTCCGCAGCGGCGAGTTCGGCGAGGTCTGAAGTCGGCCTGACGCCCGGCTGGGGGTTCCCCAGCCGGGCGTTTTGCCTCCATGGGGGAGGGCAGGCAAGGGCCATGAGCGCTCTGAAGCCCGACCTGGCCGGCGCCGCGTGGCGCAAGAGCACGTACAGCAACAATGGCGGTGACTGCATCGAGGTGGACGACGCGCACCCGGGCAGGGTCCGCGACTCCAAGGATCCCGACGGGCCGTCCCTCCTCTTCCCCTCCGAGGCCTGGAAGTCCTTCGTCATCGCCGTCCGTAGCGGCGAGTTCGGCGACGTCTGAACTGACGCCGGACACGACGCCGACGCCGCCGGGAAGCCGATTGCGCCGCCGGCGTCGGTTCCACATGCAGTCAGATGGCTGATGTCTCCCCTGTGCCCTCGCCGCCGCCACGGGGTTCCACATGCAGTCAGATGGCTGATGTCTCCCCTGTGCCCTCGCCGCCACAGTGGTGGTGCTCCGCAAGCGAAACGTCGGAGCGCCCACCTGGCAGTTGGAGAGCAGAGGAGATCATGATGAACCTGCGGCGAATGGCGACGAGGCTCGCGCTGGGTGCTGCCACAGTGGCCGGGGTGCTCGCCGCCACGACGACGAGTGCGAGCGCCGACATCCTCACCACGATCCAGACCGGCCCCGGCAAGTGCCCCGCCAACTGGGTCTGCCTGTGGAGCGAGAACAACTTCATCGTGGGGAACCCGAAGGGCGGGGTCGACTACGGGGCCGTGGGCGCGAACGAGAACATCCCGGACCTGGCGCAGTTCAAGTTCGAGAGCAAGCTCTGGCGCTGGAAGGGCATGGCGGACGAGGCCTCCTCGGTCGTGAACAACACCGGGAGCAGCATCTGCTTCTACGAGAACACCAACTACGGCGGCCTGGAGTTCAGGATCGGCCCCCGGGAGCAGTGGGCCTCGGTCCCGTCGTGGATCAACGACAAGATCAGCTCCTTCAAGTTCTGCTGACCTGGCCCCCTCCCTTCCCCTTCCCTTCCTTTGACCTGAACGGATCGTCATGAAGTTTTCCAGGAACCTGGCCAAGCTCGGCCTGTGCGCCGCCGCCGCTGCCGGTTTGATCGTGACCGGGGCGACCTCCGCGAGCGCCACCAACGTCTACAACATCGGCCACGGGGCCGGGTCGTGCCCCAGCGGCTACGTCTGCCTGTGGTCGGAGTCCAACTTCATCGAGGGCGGCTTCGTCAACGACAGCAAGTTCGGCTCCTTCGCGTCGAACCAGAACACCGGCGACATGGGCAAGCTCCAGCACACCTCCGGTGGGGACAAGGGCATGCAGGACGTCACCTCGTCGGTGCTGAACAACACCGGGAGCAGCATCTGCTTCTACGAGCACAACAACTACGGCGGCGCGGAGTTCAGGATCGGCCCCTGGGAGCACTGGCCCTACGTCCCGTCGTGGATCAACGACAAGATCAGCTCCTTCAAGTACTGCTGACCTGACCCCCCTCCCTTCCCCTTTCCCCGACCTGAACGGATCGTCATGAAGATTTCCCAGAAGATGACCAGGCTCGGCCTGTGCGCGGCCGCCGCCGTCGGGCTGGTCGTGACCGTGGCGGGCTCCGCCAGCGCCAACACGGTCCTCGGCATCGGGCAGGGCGCCGGAGCGTGCCCCACCAACTACGTCTGCCTGTGGTCCGAGAGCGGTTTCGTCGCCAACACCGGCCAGACCGGCAAGTTCGGGTCGATCGCCTCGGACCAGAACATCAGCGACATGGGCAAGCTGGAGCGGAAGAATGGCCTGTGGACGGGGATGCAGGACATCACCTCGTCCGTGGTGAACAACACGGGGAGCAGCATCTGCTTCTACGAGCACAACGACTACGGCGGCGCCGAGTTCAGGATCGGCCCCCGGGAGCAGTGGCCCTCCGTCCCGTCGTGGATCAACGACAAGATCAGCTCCTTCAAGTACTGCTGACCCGTCGCAGGCCCCGACCGACTTCCGCACGCGCCTGAAGCGCAGGCCCGGACCGCATCCACGTGGTCCGGGCCTGGGGGCTTTCACGAGTCGACGGTCACGAGCCGTCGGTGGCCGCCTCCGGCGTCGTCGCCATGACCGGGCTGGTGAAGGTGTTCGTCCCGTCCCCCGTGGAGGGGTGGTACGAGCCCCACTTCAGGCAGACGGGGGATCCGGGGCGGACGGCTGTGTGCCGTCCGCCGAGGGTTTCACCCGTGACGGTGGTGGTCGCAGCAGTCGGAGAGCCGGAAGGAGGCGATACGGGTGTTCCAGTTTCCGGTGCCGTCGGCCGGCTGGTACTGGTTGGTGTACCAGAACGTACAGTCGTCCACCGGGTCGATCGCCATGGAGGTGTAGTCACCCCAGCGGTTGCTCCCGGTCTGGGAGCCTGTGCCGGTCCACACGGTGGTCTCCCGGAACGTCATCACGTTGCGCGGGTCACGCGCCAGGCGTCCGGTGACACTGATCGAGGGGTGGTCCTGGGAGGACGACGTCGAGTATCCCAGGGCGATGTCGCCCTCCTTGTCCTGGGCCGCGGAGCCCATCCACCGGTACGTGGACCCCGGAGCGTAGGTGCTCTGCTGATGGACGACCGGCCGGTCGTGGTCCAGCCGCAGTTCGTACCAGCGCACCCCCACGCTGCCGCCGGGCGCGTCGACCGCGTGGTTGACGACCAGGGACTGGTGGTCGCCGAAGTTGCGGTAGGCGAGCCGGTACATGGCGGAGTAGGAGAGCGAGTCCAGTTTCTGGGTGGTACCGGCCTGGGGGACGCAACGGGTGGGATCGGTGCTCTGGCAGGCCGGGGTGTAGGGGGCCACCGGCAGCTCTCCCGGGCCCGTGACGGCGGTGCGGGTCTGGTCGGCCCAGTCGACGTGGAACCGCCAGTACTGCAGGCTGTCGTCGGCGGGGTTGAGGGCGACCAGCAGGTTGGGCTCGCCCTGCGGGGGAGGGGTCGGGCCGTCGAGGTCGGAGCTGAGCGGGAAGGAGGGCACCGGGACGTCGTAGCACTGCTGGTCGGCGTCGGCTCCCTGCAGCATCCTGTGCCGGTCCCAGGCGCACGCCTCGAAGACCGTCCCGGCGCCGGTGAGGGTCGCGTAGTAGGCGTCCGGCCACACCGCGACCTTCGGGTGATCGATGAAGTGCCGGTACCCGAACTCGTACCGGTAGTACTCGCCGGTGGCGTCCTCGGTGGTGGAGACGGCCACGCACAGCCGGTTCGTGGTGCCAGCCTGGTCGAGGGCGAACTGGTTGATGATCCAGCGGTGGGCCAGGGAGTCCCAGCGGACCACGGGATCCCCGATGTCGACGTTCTGGGCGGTCTCGCACGGCCCGCCGAACCCGCGGAACAGGGTCTGGGTCGTCAGCGGCCCCAGCTCCGTGGCACCGGTCTTGGAGTACACCGCGAGGTCGTAGTTGGTGATCTCCACGATCTGGCGGGAGCCCACCGAGGCGTTGGGGTCGGGCGGGACGCCCCCGGCTTCCCGGATGCCGTCGAAACTGACGTCCAACCGGATCGGGCCCCGGTTGCCGTCGCGGTCCTGCACCACCTGATCCGGATGGGCGGCCTCGGTGAGGGACGGGTCCTGCACCTTTCCGGTGGGCATGACGCCGGGCGTGGACCGGCGCTCTCCGTGTCCCTGCCACAGGTCACGCAACGGCGGTGAGGTGTCATGGTGCAGCGCGGGTCCGGAGTCAGGGGACCGAGAAGCCTGCGTGTGGTCGGCCGGCCTGAGTGCGGCCCTGGCGGCGGGCGTGGCGGACCACGCCGGGGCGGCCACCAGCGCGGCTCCCACCGAGGCGACGGCGACGATCGAACGCAAGGCACGGGATACGTGCATCAATCCTCCGAGCGGGTCGGTGAGTCAACCCGCTCGGCCGTCCGGTGACGGCGTCGTCCGAGGCAACCCCCACCCGTGTGCGGCGGCTGTCGCGACCTCCCCGCGCCCCGGGCACGCCGGGCACGTTTCCAGGCCGCAGTATGAGGGCGGGCGACTCATCTGAGGGTGTGGCAGAGCCCAGTTATCCACCTCCTCCGCCCGAACGCCGGGGTGATCGGTGCCGTGTCGGCTGCGGCTCAGCCGTATGGCGCTGCCTGCATGACGGTCCGACGCCGCAGGCCCGGACCGTTCGTGGTCCGGGCCTGCGGTTCCGTCGTCGCTCCCTTACGAGCCGGCGGTGGCCGCCTCCAGGGTCGTGGCCATCACCGGGCTGGTGAAGGTGTTCGTCGCGTCGCCCGTGGACTCGTGGTAGGAGCCCCACTTGAGGTAGTTCCGGTCGCCGTCCCAGGTGGTGCCCTTGAACGTCCCCGAGCCCGTGGTGAACGTCTGCTTCACGCCGTCGAACCAGAAGTCGATCGTCCCGTCCGTCCGCCCCAGGCGGATCTTCAGCGCGTAGGAGTGCCAGGTGTTGTTGGCGGTCTGCGCGGTCCACAGGGAGTGGGAGACGTGTGCGGTGTCCCACTCCTGGAGGCGCACACGCCCGTTCACGATGTCGATCTCGATCGGGTGGTTGGCCGTGTCGGTGCTCGGCGAGCACTTCAGCTGGAACACGTACCGGCTGTTGGTGTCCTTGACGTCCACCTTGGACGACCAGCCCAGGTAGAACGTGTCGCCCTCCTTCAGGTCCGGGCTGAGCGTCTCGCAGCGCTCCTCCCCGGCGGCCTGGAAGGCCCGCCACACACTGCCCTTGACGGAGTCCTTCACCACCCCGAAGTTGCCGGCCGCGCACTGGACCGCTGCGAACGAGGACGCGCCCTTGCTGGTGCTCGGGGTCCACAGGACCTTGCCCGCGTCGGCGGCAGAGGCCTGGCCGCAGGTGATCGCGAGGGTGGCGAGGGCGACGGCCGCAGCAGCGGCCTTGCGGCGGTGGGTCAGAAGGGACATGCCTCTCCCGGGGGATGAGTGGCCGATACGAGCGAGCAGTGATTCGACCACCGACCGGCCCGCGCGGCCAGACGGAACGGCCGGCGGAAGATCCTTTTCGGACTTCCGCCGGCCGTCCTCCCGAGTCTGAACCCGAACCCGGTCCCGTCCGTTACCGGCGCGGCTCCTCGGAGCCCTCGTCGTACGAGGAGGTGCCCTCGTCCAGCAGCGGCTCCTGCGTCTTGAGGTGCGCCGGGGCCAGCGCCCGCAGCGCGTGGTAGCCGGTGATGACGACCAGCGTGCCGAGCGCGATGCCGCTGAGGCTGAAGGTGTCGGTGAACTTCAGCGTCACGTTGCCGATGCCGATGATGATGCCCGCCGCGGCCGGCACCAGGTTCAGCGGGTTGCGCAGGTCCACCTGGGACTTGGTCCAGATCTGCGCACCGAGCAGGCCGATCATGCCGTACAGGATCACCGTGATGCCGCCGAGCACCCCGCCCGGGATCGCGGCCACGATCGCGCCGAACTTCGGGCACAGGCCGAACAGCAGCGCGAAGCCGGCCGCGGCCCAGTAGGCGGCCGTCGAGTAGACCCGGGTGGCGGCCATGACGCCGATGTTCTCCGAGTACGTGGTGTTCGGCGGGCCGCCGACCGCGGTGGAGAGCATGGAGCCGACGCCGTCCGCCGAGATCGCGGTGCCCAGCTTGTCGTCCAGGTTGGTGCCGGTCATCTCGCCGACCGCCTTGACGTGCCCGGCGTTCTCCGCGACCAGCGCGATCACCACGGGCAGTGCGACCAGGATCGCCGACCACTGGAAGGACGGGCCGTGGAAGGTCGGCAGGCCGATCCAGTCCGCCTTGCCGACGCCCGACAGGTCCAGGCGCCAGTGGTCGGTCAGGTGCCCGCCCGCGTCCACCGAGTGGATCTTCCCGAAGACCTGGTCGAACAGCCAGGAGATCCCGTAGCCGAAGAGCAGCCCCAGGAAGATCGCCACCCGCGACCAGAAGCCGCGCAGGCACACCACGGCCAGACCGGTGAACAGCATCACCAGCAGTGCCGTCCACTGGTCCTGCGGCCAGTACACCGAGGCGGTCACCGGGGCGAGGTTGAAGCCGATCAGCATGACCACCGCGCCGGTGACGATCGGCGGCATCGTGGCGTGGATGATGCGCGCCCCGAACCGCTGGACCGCCACACCCACCAGGAACAGCACCACGCCCACCACGAACACCGCGCCGGTCACCGTCGCGCTGGTGCCGCCCTGCGCCCGGATCACCGCGGCCACGCCCACGAAGGACAGCGAGCAGCCCAGGTAGCTGGGCACCCGGCCCTTGGTGGCCAGCAGGAAGATCACGGTCGCCACGCCGGACATCATGATCGCGAGGTTCGGGTCGAGCCCCATCAGCACGGGCGCCACGAAGCTCGCCCCGAACATCGCCACCACGTGCTGGGCGCCGAGCCCTACCGTGCGGGGCCAGGAGAGCCGTTCGTCGGGACGGACCACCGCCCCCGGTGCGGGCGTGCGCCCGTCACCGTGCAGCTTCCAGCGCACGCCGAGATCCATGGTGAGGTTTCGCTTTCTCTGTACTTCCGGGGAACTGTCCGCACCATTGTGGTGGCCACCGGGTGTCCCGGCGATCACACGGCCGCGCGTGAGCTGCGGATACGTGTGGGCAGGGGTCTGGCAGGGCCTGATGCTGTCGGGATCTTACGGCCACCGCCCCCGCGCCGCGGCGGCCGCACCGGGACCTCACCAGCCGCCCACGTCCACGGCCCCTGCGGCACGAGAGCGTCGGCGAGGCAAGCAACCTTTCGTTGCCCGCCGGGGTCCCCACACCGACGGCGACATCGGCCCCGCCGCCCCGGGCGACGCTCCGCGATCGACGGATCGCCTGCTGTCATATACTTGTCATATACATCTAAGGGGGGTGCGTGGAGTTCCGACTGCTGGGCTCGGTGGCCGTGGTGGCCGCGGACGGCCGGGAGCTTCCGGCCGGATCGGCCAAACGCCGCAGCCTGCTGGCCATGCTGCTGCTGAACCCCGGAGCACCGGTCACCGTCGAGCGGCTCACCGAGACCCTCTGGGACGAGGAGCCACCCCGGCACTCACGCACCGTCATCCACAACCACGTCTCCGGGCTGCGCGCCCTGCTCACCGCCCACGACGCCCCCGCCGCCGGCATCGAACTCGTCACCGACAACGGCGCCTACCTGCTGCGGGTACCCGACCTGGCGGTGGACACCGTCCGGTTCGAACACCTGGTGGCCCGCGCCCGCTCCCTGGACGACGCCGGCGAGGCCGCCGCCGCCCTGCGCGAGGCACTCACCCTGTGGCGCGGCCCCGCCCTCGCCGGCACCATCGCCGGCCTGCCACTGCAGTGCGCCGCCCGGACCCTGGAAGAACAGCGGCTGGCCGCCGCCGGGGAACTGGCCCGCGCCCACGGCCGGCTCGGCGACCACGGCACGGCCGCGAACCTGCTGCACGCCGAGGCCACCGCCAACCCGCTGCGGGAACCGCTGGTCGCCGAACTCATGCACACCCTCGGCCGGGCGGGGCGCCGCTCGGAGGCCCTGGACTGGTTCCACCGCACCCGCCGGGCCCTCGCCGAGGAACTCGGCATCGGCCCCGGGCCGGAACTCACCGAGGCCTACGACCGCCTGCTGCGCGCCGACGCCCCGCCGAGCCGGTCCGACCGGGTGCCGCCCGCGCGGCGTCCCGGTGACCAGGAGCCGCCTGACCGCGTCCCGCCCGCGCGGGTCCCCACCGCCGGCAGTCTGGCCCCCGTCCCCGACCAGCGGCCCGCCCCCGCCCCCGCGCGGCCCGCATCCGCACCGCCCGTCCCCGTACGGCCCGCACCCGCCGCCGGCCCCGGGCAGCAGCACACCCCCTGGCCCTTCCCCCGACGTCCGCGCGGCTTCGCCGGCCGGGAGGACGAACTGGCCGCGCTCGACCGGGCCACCGCCACCCCCGGCGCCGTCGCCGTGCTCACCGGCGGCGCCGGCATCGGCAAGACCACCCTCGCTCTGTACTGGGCCCACCACCGCCACCAGGACTTCCCCGACGGCCGGCTCTTCGTCGACCTGTGCGGCCACAGCCCGCTGCCCGAACGCTCCACCGCCGCCGTCCTGCGCGAACTGCTGCTCGCCCTCGGCCTGCCCGCCGAGCAGATGCCCGCCACCGCCGAGGCGATGGCCGCCCGCTACCGCGAACTGACGGCCGCCCGCCGGATGCTGATCGTCCTGGACAACGCCCGCCGCTCCGAGCAGGTCCGCCCGCTGCTGCCCGACGGCGACGACTGCGTCACCCTGGTCACCAGCCGCGACCGGCTCGGCGGCCTGGTCGCCTCCGACGCCGCCCGCCCCGTCCCGCTCGCCGAACTCTCCTCCCCGCAGTCCGTCAGCCTGCTCGCCGCCACCCTCGGCCCCGACCTGGTCGCCGCCGAACCCGAGGCCGCCGCCCGCCTGGCCCGACTGTGCGACGGCCTGCCGCTGGCCCTGCGGCTGGCCGCCGCCCGCCTCGCCACCGGCCCCGCCCGCGCGCTGGCCGCCCTCGCCGACGAACTCGCCGACGAACAGGACCGCCTGGACCTCCTCGACGTCGAGGACACCAGCGTCGCCGCCGCCCTCGCCCTGACCGTCCAGCACCTGAGCGAACCCGCCCACCGGATGTTCCGCCGCCTCGGCGCCCACACCGGCGCCACCCTCGACAGCCGTACCGCCGCCGCCCTGGCCGGCTGCCGCCCCGACGAGGCCGCCGACGCGCTGGCCCGACTGGCCACCGCCCACCTGATCGTCCAGATCGGCCGGGACGCCTACACCCTGCACGACCTGGTCCGCCTCTACGCCCGCAGCCTGCCCGGCGACACCGACACCCAGGTGCTGCCCCGCCTGCTCGACCACCTGCTCAACACCCTCCTCGCCGCCTGCGCTGCCGCCGAACCGGGCAGCGAACCGTGCTGCACCCTGCCGCCCGGCACCCGCCGACCCGCCGAGGTCCGCCCCTTCCCCGACCGGGCGAGCGCGCTCGCCTGGTACGCCGCCGAACGCGACACCCTGCGCGGCGCGGTCGAGGCGGCGGTCGCCTCCGGACTGCACGACCGCGCCTGGCGCCTGGTGCTGCTCCAGTGGCCGCTGATCGTCTGGCAGGTCCGCGACGGCTGGGCGCCGCTGCTCGAACACGGCCTGGCCGCCGCCGAGGCCGACCGCGACCCCGGCGCCCAGTCCCGCGCCCGGGCCCTGTTGGGCTGGGTCCTGCTGGAGGAGAGCCGCCCCGAACAGGCCCTCGTCCACCTGGAACGCGCCCCCGACCTCGCCGCCCGGGCCGGCGACGGCACCGCCCAGGCCGTCGCCCTGGTCAACCTCGCCGTCGCCCTCGCCCGCCACGGCGACCACGCCGGCCGCGCCCGGGCCCGCGGCCTGCTGGTACGGGCCCTGTCCCTGGCCGAACGGGCCGGCCGCGCCGACCTGGTGGCCCTCGCCCGCCAGCACCTGGCCCACGCGTGCCTGGCCGCCGGCGCCCCCGAGGAGGCCGCCCACCACGCCGCCCACGGCCTGGCCGTCGCCGAACCCCCCTTCCCGGTCACCCGCCGGGTGGTCCTCCAGACCCTCTACGGCCGCGCGCTGGCCGCCACCGGCCACCCGGAGGAGGCCGCGCTCCACCTCGGCGCCGCCCTGCGCACCGCCCGTGACCACCAGTACGGGGAGGGCGAGTCGCAGGCCTGCGCGGCCCTGCGCGCCCTGTCGGCCGGCAGCGCCGCCGTGGTGGGTGCCGTCGCGGCGGTCACCGCCGGCGCGCAGCACTGACGGGCCGCCTCGGTGGGAAGGATGAACACCACGGGGGCGGCCCGGGCAGCGGGCGGAACCGGCACACCATCGGCCCGAGGGGGCTTTGCGATGACCACACCGCCGGAGCCGAACCGTCAGTACGAGCTGCTGGAGCTGTACAAGCTCGCCGTGGAGATGGCCGACCGGATCTCGGCCCGCCGGGGCAGCGCCAACACCTTCTTCCTGTCCGTGCAGACCGCGCTCGTCACCCTGATCGGCTTCGGCATACCCAAGCTCTCCGAATCCCCGTGGTGGGTGCCGACGGCCGTCGCACTGGCCGGCATCACCCTCTCCGGGGCCTGGTGGATGCAGCTGCGCAGCTACCGGGACCTCAACGGCGCCAAGTTCCAGGTCATCAACAGGTTGGAGGACAAACTGCCCGCGCGGATCTACACCGAGGAGTGGGACGTCCTCAGGAACAGCGCGGCGCCCGGCCGCCGGCACCGGCACTACACCGAACTCGGCACCACGGAACGGCTCGTGCCGATGATATTCGCGGTGGCCCATCTGATCCTGCTGACCGGCACACTGGCCACCGGCACACTGGCCGTATGAGCCACCTCGATCCCATCGCGGACCTGATCCGCGCCTGCCTGCCCTCCGAGGCCAGACCTCCCGCGGGCTCCGACGACCTCTTCCGCATCTACGCCGTGCTGCTCCAGGCCAAGGGCGAACAGGTCACCGACGAGGACGTCCACAACGCCTGGACGGCCTGGACCCAGACGACCGACGACACCCACAAGGCCCTGGTGCCCTTCCACGCCCTCGACGCCCGCACCCGCGCCCTCGACGCCCCGTACACCCTCGCCATCCGCACCGCCGCCCGCAGGCTCCACCACCCCACGGCCTGAGGGCGGCGGTCGCCCCGCCCGGCGCGTGCCCGGGGCCGTCACCGGCCGCCGCGGTCCTCCCCGCCGTCCCCGCCGTCCCCGTCCGGGCCCTCGGGCTCCCCGGGCGGGAACGGCCCGTCGTGGAACGAGACGTCGACCCGCTGCTCGGGCCGGCGCTCCTCCTGCCGGGCGACCAAGGACAGCACCGCCTGGTCGGCGTCCGTCAGCGGTGGCTGCAACAGACTGCGCGGCCACAGCCGCCGGGCGAGCACGACGTCGACCTCGGCCGCGTACACGGTGACCTGCGCGGCCAGGTAGAGCCAGAACAGCAGCCCGATCACCGTCGCGAAGAACCCGTAGACCTGGCCCGCGTGGCGCAGCTCGTGGGCGACCAGCAACGAGCCGGTCGCCTGGAGGACGGTGAACAGCGGCCCGGCGAGCGCGCAGCCCGGCCACAGTGCCCGCAGCGGGACCTCACGCGGGGTGAGCACCCGGAAGCAGGCCAGGCACAAGGCGGTGTTCACCAGCGCCGAGACGACCAGACCCCCGATCCGGGCGGCCGGCCCGGCCAGCGTGCCGCCGACCAGCGAGGCGGCGGCGGTGCCCAGCACCAGCCCGCTGCCCAGCACCGCGAACAGCAGCACGCTGCGCGCCAGCCGCGGCCAGTAGCCGGGCCGCTTCACCCCCGGCACGTTCCAGACCTCGGCCATGGTGTGCTGCAGGACCTGCGCGATGCCCAGCGCCCCGTACAGCAGCCCGAGTGCGCCGATCAGCAGGGCCAGGCCGCTGCCCTGAAGGGAGTGGACGTTCTGGCGCAGCTGGTCGCCGATGATCGGGAAGTCGGCGAGCGCGGAGTCCAGCACCGCGCGCTGCGCCCCGGGGTGGCCGTGCAGGGCGAAGCCGAGGACGGTGCTGAGCAGGAGCAGCAGCGGGATCAGGGCGACGAAGCCGTAGTAGGTGATCAGGGCGGACAGCAGCCCGCCCCGGTCGTCCCCGTACTTGCGCACGACGCCGACCACCAGGCCGGGGGCACGGTGGCGCTGCTGGAAGCCGTCCACGGCGCGCAGGCCCCGCTCGATCGGATTCACACCGCGCGTCTGCCCACGGTGCGCGGTGCGACACCCGGCTGCGGCGTACGGGTGGCGGTGGAGTGCGCCGGCCGCTCGGACGGGCCCCGCCCGGCCGGGCTCCCGGCGGCCGGTCCAGTGTGGTCGACCGATCAACCGCTTGATCAACTGACGTCAAGTTGTCTGTACAGCTCGGAGTCCCCAGCCGGTCATCGGCCCGTCATCGGACACCACGGCTGCGTCCACCTCGGTCTCGTACACATAACGGGCCCGGTCCGAACCGCGCGGCCGGCCCCCGTACCGAAGACCCGCGGTCCGTCAGCAAGGAGCCCCACCCCCATGAGTCCGAAGCCCGAACTGTCGCGCCGCAGCATCCTCGGCGGCGCGGCGGCGGCCGCGGTGCTGTCCGCCCTCCCGATCAGCGTCCAGCAGGCGCTCGCCGCCCCGGCCCGGCCCGGACGGCTGGCGGACATCCAGCACGTCGTGGTGTTCATGCAGGAGAACCGCGCCTTCGACCACTACTTCGGCACCCTGGCGGGCGTGCGGGGCTTCGGCGACCGCACCGCCGTGCGCGGCGTCGACGGCCGCTCGGTGTTCCACCAGCCCGACCCCGGCCGCAAGGAGGGCTACCTGCTGCCCTTCGCGATGAACGCCGCCCACACCAACGCCTACCAGCAGGGCGCTCCCTCCTTCGGCTACGGCGACTCCATGAACGCCTGGAACGACGGCCGCGCCGACGGCTCCGTCACCCGCCGCTCCTCCGGCTGGCTCGGCCAGGGCTACTACGAGTCCGCCGACATGCCCTTCTACCACGCCCTCGCCTCGGTGTTCACGGTCTGCGACGCCTACTACGCCTCCGTGCAGTGCAACACCAACACCAACCGCGACCACCTGATGACCGGCACCAGCGGCGGCACCGTCCGGGACACCCCGGTGACCGACAACACCGAGATCCCCGGCGGCTACGAGTGGACCACCTACGCCGAGCGCCTGGAGCAGGCCGGCGTCAGCTGGAAGACCTACCAGGCCATCGACAACTTCGACGACAACGCCCTCGCCTGGTTCGCCCCCTTCGTCAAGGCCAAGCCCGGTGAGCCGCTGTACGAGCGCGGCATGCGCGCCGTCGGCGACCCGGCCAAGAAGAACGACCCGTTCGCCATGGGCGACGCCCTCGTCGAGGCCTTCACCGCCGACGTCCAGGCCGACCGCCTCCCGCAGGTCTCCTGGATCGTCGCCCCCGCCGCGCTGTCCGAGCACGCCAACTACGCGCCGCCGAACGGCGAGCACCTCACCTCCCGGCTGCTCTCCGCACTCGCCGCCAAGCCCGAGGTGTTCCAGAAGACCGTCTTCATCCTCAACTACGACGAGCACGGCGGCTTCTTCGACCACCAGCTGCCGCCCGTCCCACCGCTGGCCGACGGCCGCGGCAAGTCCAACGTCCCGGTCGACGGCGAGGTCGTCGTCCGCGTCTCCAAGGGCTCCTCCACCTACCACCGGGTGGTGAGCCAGGACGGCAGGTACCGGGTCAAGGCCGCCGACGGAACCCTCACCTGGTCCGACACCCTCCCGGCCGGCGAGACCCTGGTCTCCGGCCCCTACCCGATGGGCCTGGGCGTGCGGGTGCCGATGGTCGTCGTCTCGCCGTGGACCCGCGGCGGCGTCGTCGACTCCACCGTCTACGACCACACCTCCGTCCTGCGCTTCCTGGAGCAGCGCTTCGGCGTCCAGGAGCCCAACATCAGCCCCTGGCGGCGCGCGGTCTGCGGCGACCTCACCAACGTCTTCGACTTCTCCGGCCGCAACCCCGCCTGGCCGCAGCTGCCCGACACCAGCGGCAACCGCCAGAAGGTCGTCGACACCGGCAAGCTCCCCGCCCCCACCGTGCCCAGCCCGCAGACCTTCCCCCAGCAGGAGCGCGGCACCCGCTCCTCCCGCCCCGCCCCGTACAACCTGCTCGTCAAGCCCCGGCTCAAGGGCGACGAACTGACCGTCGACTTCGTCAACCAGGGCCGCCAGGGCGCCGTCTTCGCCGTCTACCCCGCACCCGGCGAGGCCCCCAAGCACTACACCGTGGCCGCCAGGAGCCGCCTCTCGGACGTCTGGAAGGTCGGCCCCGCCGGCTACGACCTGCGCGTCCACGGCCCCAACGGCGCCCTGTGGCACCTGCGCGGCGACACCACCTCCGCCTACGAGATCTCGCTCTCCGAGGAGAGCGACGGCAAGGTGCTGGAGGTCGACGTCATCAACCGCTCGCGCACCGCCCAGACCTTCCTGGTCGGCGACCTCGCCTACGGCGACGGCCTGCGCGAGGTGCGGGTGGCGGCCGGCGACGACCGCACCGTCAACCTCAAGGTCGGCCCCGAGGGCTGGTACGACGTCGCCGTCGGCGTCCAGGGCGAGCTCGGCTTCCGCCGCCGCATCGCCGGCCGCTTCCCCTGGGACGACCGCACCGTCACCGACCCGGCCCTCGGCCTGGCCGACCCGCTCACCGTGAACCTCGCCCTCGGCGCCGCCTCCGCCACCATCGACGAACCCGTCCTGCTGCCCGGGCGCCCCGCCACGATCACCGCCACCCTCACCGCCACCACCGCCCTCACCCGACTGGAGGCCCAGCCGCTGCTCCCGCCCGGCTGGACGGCCACCGCCGTCATCGCCGCGCCCGACAAGCTCGCCGCCGGCGCCACTGCCACCGCCGTCTGGCAGGTCACCCCGCCCGCCCAGCTGCCCGTCACCGCCACCCACCGCCTGCTGGTCACCGCCCGCGCCCAGGCCGACGGCCGCTTCGCCGTCGCCGACGGCGAACTCGCCGCCCGCCCCGCCCCGGTGATGACCGGCCACCTCCTCGACGAGGACTTCGAGTCCCTCGCCGACGCCCTGCGGCCCGAGGCCGGCCTGCTCGGCTGGACCGCCCAGGCCCCCAAGGGCTGGTCGGTGGTCAACGCCCCCGCCATGCCGCAGGGCACCGTCCGCCTCCAGGGCTGGACCTTCCACACCAAGCGCGAATGGGCCGCCCTCGGAGCCCAGGACCGCGGCAACTTCACCCGCGCCCTGGGCGTCGTCGCCGTCGCCGACCCCGATGACTGGGACGACACCGGCTCGCCCTCCCGCAGGGGCGTCTTCGACTCCACCCTGGTCTCGCCCGCCGTCACCATCCCGGCCGGCACCGACACCCTCCACCTCGCCTTCGACTCCCACTACCGCCAGGAAGCCCCGCAGAAGGCCTCCGTCACCGCCGTCTTCGACAACGGCACCGAGACCCGCCTGCTCGCCTACAGCTCCGACACCACCGGCAACGACAACGCCGGCAAGGACGCCCAGAACACCCGGATCACCCGCAGCTTCGCCGTCCCGGCCGGAGCCCGCTCGGTGACCCTCAAGTTCCGCATGTACGACGCCGGCAACAGCTGGTACTGGGCCGTCGACCACGTCCGCCTCGACACCCGCCCCATCACCGGCTGACCTCCTCAGCCCCGCCCGGGCCCGTCCGAGCCTTTGCGCCCGGGCGGGCCCGGCCGCCTCCCACAGCAGGTACAACTACGGCACGACCACAGGGGAGGAACCGACAGTGACCGACGCAACGACCCCCGCGGCCAGGGCCGCCCGGCTCCACGACCGCTACCCCACCCTCACCGAACTCACCGACACCGCACGCCAGTTGACCGCCGAGTGGCCGGACCTGTGCCGGATGCGCACCGTCGGCACCTCCCGCGCAGGGCGCCCCCGTGCGCCTGCTGCGCCGGGGCCTGCACGTGTGCCCGCGTCCCGGGGCGGGACGCGGGCGGTGCGGGTCCGCTGTCGGCTCAGCCGTGCTGTCCGGCGACGGTGGCGGGGGCGGCGAAGCGGGGCAGGACCTCCTCGGCGAGTTCCTGGAGCAGCTCGTCGACGGGGCGGTCGTTGGGGCGCAGGTTGAAGGAGACGTGGGCGACGCCGAGCCCGGACATCAGCTCCAGGTACTCGATCAGGGCGGTGCGCCCGGTGCTGAGGCCGAGCCGGATGGGGCGCGGCGCGGTGGCGGGGTCCTCGGCGAGGGTGAGCACCATCGGGGTCAGGTAGGGCTTGTCGCCGGCGAGGTCGCGCCACTGGCGCATCCGCAGGCGCAGTGCGTTCAGGTCGCGCGGGTAGTTGAGGGAGGCGTCGGGGTGCTCGGCGATCCACTCGGGGCTCTGCTGGGCGCCGCCGGCGACGGCGATCGGGATGCCCGCGGGGTGGACCGGCCGGGGCAGGACCTCCAGCCGGCGCTCGGTGCCGAGGCCTGCGGCGGGCAGTTCCAGCGGGCCGGGGCGCCAGGCGGCGCGCAGGGTCTCGACGCCGGTGCGGAAGGCCTGGCCGCGGCTGTGGAAGTCGCGCTCGAACAGCGGGTACTCCACGGGGCGGTCGCCGCTGGCCAGGCCGAGCAGCAGGCGGCCGCCGGAGAGCACGTCGACGGTGGCGGCGGCCTTGGCGACGAGCAGCGGTTCGCGCAGCGGCAGGACGACCGCGCCGGTGGCGAGGACCGCGTCGTGGGTGAGGGCGGCGAGGTGGCCGAGGTGGGTGAAGGTCTCGAAGACGCTGCCGGCGTCGCCGAACTGGACGGGGTCGTAGAGCGGGACGTCGCGTACCCACAGGGCGGCGAAGCCGAGGCGGTCGGCGAGTCGGGCGAGGCGGGCGTGCTCGGCGAGGTCGGGGACGCCGAAGGGGCGGCCGGCCTCGTGGTCGGCCCGGCCGCGGTCCTGGCCCCAGTCGTTGTCCAGGGGCAGTTCCAGGCCGATGGTCAGCCGGCCGTCGGCGGGGGCCAGTCGGGCGAGTGCGGGGTGGAGGAGTGCCATGGCGGGGTCCTTGAGGGGGCCCGTCCCGGGCGGCGGTGCGACCGCCCGGGACGGGAGTGGTGGGGCGGGTCGGATCAGTTGAACTGGTCCGGGTGCGGGCCGGTGCGCAGGCCGCGGTCGGTGGCGGCGATGGCGGCCATGTCCTGCTCGGTCAGCGCGAAGTCGAAGACGTCGAGGTTCTGCCGGATGCGGGCCGGGGTGACCGACTTGGGGATGACGATGTTGCCCAGCTGCAGGTGCCAGCGCAGCACGACCTGGGCGGGGGACTTGCCGGTGCGCGCGGCGATGGCGGTGATCGCCGGGTCGTCCAGGACGGCGCCCTGGGCGAGCGGGCTCCAGGCCTCGGTGGCGATGCCGTGCTTGGTGTGGAAGGCGCGCAGTTCGGCCTGCTGGAGGCCGGGGTGCAGCTCGACCTGGTTGACGGCGGGCACCAGCGAGCTGTTGTCCAGCAGGCGCTGGAGGTGGGCGGGCTGGAAGTTGGAGACGCCGGCGGCGCGGATGCGGCCCTCCTCGGCGAGGCGCTCGATGGCGCGCCAGGAGTCGAGGTAGAGGTCGCGGGCCGGGGTGGGCCAGTGGATGAGGTAGAGGTCGGCGTAGTCCAGGCCGAGCTTGGCGAGGCTGGCGTCGAAGGCGCGCAGGGTGGCGTCGTAGCCCTGGTCGGCGTTCCACAGCTTGGTGGTGACGAACAGGTCCTCGCGGGCCACGCCGGAGGCGGCCAGGGCGCGGCCGACGCCGGTCTCGTTGCCGTAGACGGCGGCGGTGTCGATGCTGCGGTAGCCGGCCTGAAGAGCGGAGGCGACGGCGGCGGTGGTCTGCTCGTCGGGGACCTGGAAGACGCCGAAGCCGAGCTGGGGGATCTCGACGCCGTTGTTCAGCTTCACGGTGGGGACGCTGGGGGTGGTCATGGCCGGGTGCTCCTTCGGGCGGTGCGGTCGGTGAGGGTGTAGTGGACGGTCTGGGCGCTGATGAGGCCGTCGCGGAAGACGAAGGTGTCGACGCCGTCGGCGACCTCGTGCCCGGGGGTGGTGGCGCTCCAGCGCAGGAGCAGTACCTCGCCGGCGAAGCGGGGGGTGAGCTGCCAGTCGGCGTCCGGCAGGTCGGCCAGCAGCCGGCCGATGGCCTGCCGGATGCCGGCCCGGCCGTGGAAGGTCCCGGCCGGGGTGACGGCGACGGCGTCCTCGGTGTAGTTGCCGCTGATCAGGTCGAGGTCGCCGGTGCCCAGGCGTTCGCCGTGGTCGGCGAAGACCTCCTGCGGGCTGCGGGTCGCGGCGCTCACCGGTCGAGCTGGGCGAGTGCGGCGGTGGCGAAGGAGTGGTCCTGCTCGGGGGCGCCGCCGCCGACGCCGATGGCGCCGATCAGCCGGCCGTCGCGGTGGACCGGGATGCCGCCGGCGATGAACAGCAGCGGGCGGTCCAGCGCGGTGGGCAGGGAGTGGAACGGCCCGTCGGGCTTGACCAGGTCGACCAGGTCGGCGGTCGGGGCGTTCAGCTGGAGGGCGGTGTAGGCCTTGCGGGTGCTGGTCTCGCCGGAGATCAGCACGGCGCGGTCGTCGCGGCGGAAGGCGAGCAGGTGGCCGCCCGCGTCCAGGACGGTGATGCTGACCGTCACGCCCGCGGCCTCGGCGGCGGTACGGGCGGCGGCGACGAGGGTCTCGGCGTCGGCGGTGGTCAGCGGGGCGACGGCGGTGGTGCTCACGGTGGTTCTCCCGGTGGTGGGGTGGGGTGGGGTCAGGTCGATGGTCAGTGGTGCAGGGCGGCGTGGCGGGGAGCCGCGCCCGTGGTGACGGCCTCACGGGCGTGGTCGCGGCGCTCCAGGGCGGCGGACCAGAAGGCCAGCAGCAGGGCCGCACCGGCGAGGACGGCGCCGACCCAGTTCGGGGCGGTGTAGCCGAGGCCTGCGGCGATGACGATCCCGCCGAGCCAGGCGGCCAGCGCGTTGCCGAGGTTGAAGGCGCCGATGTTGACGGCGGAGGCCAGGGTGGGGGCGCCGTGGGCCTGGTCCAGGACCCGCTTCTGCAGCGGGGGGACGGTGGCGAAGCCGAGGGCTCCGACCAGCAGGACGGTGACGGCGGCGAGGATCTTGTTGTGCGCGGTGAGGGTGAACAGCGCCAGCACCACGGCGAGCCCGCCGAGGGTGGTGTAGAGCATCGGCATCAGCTTGCGGTCGGCGTAGCGCCCGCCCAGCAGGTTGCCGAGGAACATGCCGACGCCGAACAGCACCAGCAGCCAGGTGACGGAGCCGTCGGCGTAGCCGGCGACGTTGGTCATCATCGGGGCGATGTAGGTGATCGCGGCGAAGACGCCGCCGAAGCCGAGCACGGTCATCGCCATCGCGAGCAGCACCTGCGGGTTGCGGAAGGCGGTCAGCTCCCGGCGCAGGTGGGCGCCCTCGGGGCGCGGCATGGCGGGCACGAGCCTGGCGATGCCGAGCAGGCCGAGCACGCCGAGTGCGGCGACGGCGGCGAAGGTGGTGCGCCAGCCGACGGCCTGGCCGACGAAGGTGCCCAGCGGCACGCCGACGATGTTGGCGACGGTCAGCCCGGTGAACATGGTGGCGATGGCGCCGGCCTTCTTCTGCGGGGCGACCAGGTCGGCGGCGACGACGGAGCCGATGCCGAAGAAGGCGCCGTGGGCGAGCGAGGTCACGATGCGCCCGGCCAGCATCACGGGGAAGGACGGGGCGGACGCGGAGAGCAGGTTTCCGGCCACGAACAGGCCCATCAGCAGCATGAGCATGGTCTTGCGGCTGATCCGGGTGCCGAGGGCGGTCATCAGCGGTGCGCCGATGACCACGCCGAGGGCGTAGCCGGTGACCAGCAGGCCCGCGTCGGGGATGGAGACGCCGTAGTCGCCGGCGATCTCGGGCAGGAGACCCATGATCACGAACTCGGTGGTCCCGATCCCGAATGCGCCGATGGCCAGGGCGATGAGAGCGAGAGGCATGGGCCCAACCCTTCTGTGATTGCTTGAGTGAGCGCCTTGCATGCTTAAACAATAGTTGCAGGCGCGCGATAAGTGCAAGCGCGGATATGGGGCATGCGCTACAGGGTTGGAGGTGTCGCGAACGCGACCGGGCCCGGCCCGTCCGGAGCCGCGCGTGCGGTTCGGGACGGGCCGGGCCCGGGGGAGTGGTGGTGCGGGGCCGGCCGGGGTCAGCGGGCGGGCGGGGCGGTGTCCACGGCCTCGACCGCCTGGACCAGTGAGGCCAGTGCGGGGGTGCGGGCGGCCTCGTCGAGCGCCTCGCGCAGCGCGGCGTCATTGGTCGGCCGGGCCTCCTCCAGGAGTTTCAGGCCGTCCTCGCTCACGTTGGTGTAGATGCCGCGGCGGTCGGTCGGGCACAGGTAGCGCGCCAGTAGACCGCGGTCCTCCAGCCGGGTGACCAGGCGGGTGGTGGCGCTCTGGCTGAGCACGACCGCGTCGGCGACCTGCTTCATCTGGAGGTGTCCGCCCACGCCGTCGTGCTGGCGGCTGAGCACGTCGAGCAGTGAGTACTCGCGCACGCTCAGGTCGTGTTCGGCCTGCAGGGCGCGTTCGATGTGGGACTCGATCCTGCTGTGCAGGAGGGACAGGGCGCCCCAGCCGTTGGCGAGGGCGGTGAGCGCGGGGTCCGTGGCGGTCATGGGGCCCGGCCTCCTTCCGAATGTGGCTGGGTCCAGGATAAGCCATGCATTGAAATATCGGCTAGAGCCTGTATAGCGCTCATGCAAGCAATTGGGGTGCGGGCTCGGGGGTGGGTGCAAGGCGTATGGTGCCGGGCGGTGCCCAGTGTTCGCGGGGCTTTGGCGCAAATGGTTCAGACCATTGACGCGAGGGGAAGGCAGATCCTACGGTGTCGGGCAACCGGCCTGGCGCGGGCATGCCATGTCTCCGGCGGACCGCCTTGCGCACCCCCATGCGCACGCGCACGCCCCGCGCCGGGCGCACACTCCATCCACCCCCGCGGAGGAGCACCATGCGCAAGCGCCATCTGATCGCCGCCGCCGCGGCCGCGATCGTCCTGCCGATCGCGGCGGCCCTGCCGGCCCAGTCGCACGGCTTCATCAACCTGCCGCCGAGCCGTTCCGCGCTCTGCGGCGCCAACGCCGTCCCGTGGGACTGCGGCGACATCCAGTGGGAGCCGCAGAGCGTCGAGGGCCCCAAGGGCTTCCCGGGCCGCGGCCCGGCGGACGGCACCATCTGCGCCGGCGGGGACGCCCGCTGGGCCCCGCTGGACAACCCCCGGAACGGAGCCTGGCCGACCACCAGGGTGACGGCCGGTCAACAGCTCACCTTCACCTGGGAGATCGAGGCCCGGCACTCCACCACGAACTTCAAGTACTACCTGACCAAGCCCGGCTACACCGCGAGCCAGCCGATCACCCGGGCCGCCCTGGACCTGACCCCGTTCCTGACCGTCCCCTACAGCGGCCGCCAGCCCGCCGCCACCACCACCCACACCGCGACCCTGCCCACCGGCCGCACCGGCCACCAGGTGATCGTCGCCGTCTGGGAGATCGCCGACACCGGCAACGCCTTCTACTCCTGCACCGACGTCCAGTTCTGACCCGTCCAGTTCTGACCCGTCCAGTTCTGGCCCGTCCGGTTCTGGCCGCCGCGCCCCGCAGGCGCCGCCCGACCCCGGACGGCGCCGGCGGGACGCCGCCCGCACCGCAGCCCCCCGGCCCGGGGCCGCATCCCGGGGCCGTGCTCGCGCGCCGAAGAAGCCGCAAATAGGTACATTGACGACATTTGGCAGCAGTGTCAGGCTTCGCGCGTTCAACGAAAGAAGGCCGGCCGCCTTCGGCCTTCGGAAAGGGTCTCCATGCGCCCCGACCTCAGCCCCGCCGTCCTCGCCGAGCTGCGCCGGCCGCGGCCCTATCCGGCGGTGTCGATCCTGATGCCCACGCACCGCCGGGAGCCGGACAACACCCAGGACCCGGTCCGGCTGCGCAACCTGCTGGCCGAGGCCAAGGAACGCGTCCAGGCCGACCCGAAGGTCTCCCGCGCCGACCGTCTCGACGTACTGGACCAGCTGGACCGGGCCCTCACGGAGGTCGACCTGGTGCACGCCGAGGACGGCCTGGCGGTCTTCGCCGCACCCGGCGAGCACCAGGTCTGGTCACTCGGGCGCACCGCCCCCGCCCGGGTGGTCCTGTCCGACACCTTCCTGACCCGCAACCTGGTCGCCGCGCAAGCCGCCGAGCGCCCGTACTGGGTGCTCGCGGTCGCCGCCGACAAGGTGGTGCTCTGGGGCGGCACCGAGGAGCGGGTCGCCGAGGACAGGGACCACGGCTTCCCGCTGGTGCGCACCTTCGACAACCCCGACCCCGAGCGGCAGGAACAGATCGGCGACACGCCCAGCACCTTCCGCGACGAGGCGACCAAGACCTTCCTGCGCCAGGCCGACACCGAGGCCGGCAAACTGCTGGCCGGCGCCCCCCGCCCGCTGTACGCGGTCGGCGAGGCCGCCGCGCTCGCCCTGCTGGACGCCGTCGGCCCGATCGCCAAGGAGTCCACCGCACAGCTCCCGCACGGCGGCCTGGCCCAGGCCGACGCCGAGACCGTCCGCAAGGTGGTCGAGCCCGCCGTGCGCGCCCACGCCCAGCGCGAGATCGAGGAGAGCCTCGCCCAGCTCGACAGGGCCCGCGGCGCCCAGCAGTTCGCGGCCGGCCTGGACGAGGTCTGGCAGGCCGTCGGCCAGGGCCGGATCGCCCGCCTGGTGGTCGAGGAGAACTACCGCGCCACCGTCCGCGACGACGGCGAGCACCTCGTGCCCGCCGAGGCCGGCCAGACCGGAGCCCGCGAGGACATCGTCGACGAGGTGATCGAGCGCACCCTGGACACCGGCGCCCAGGTCGGCTTCGTCCCCGACGACACCCTCGCCGACAGCGGCCGGATCGCCGCCGTCCTGCGCTACTGACCCGCCTTCAACCCCGCCCGCCCCGTGGCCGTCCGCCCGGCCACCGCCGCGGCCGTTTCTCGTTGAGCCGTCCGCTGCGGTGTGCGAGCATCCAGCCATGCTGACCCCAAATCCTCCCTATTTGTCCGTTCTTGATGTTGCCGCAGTAGGCCCGGGGATCGCGGCGACGCAGGCGCTGGCCTGGACGACCGAGGTGGCCCGGACGGCCGAGAGCCTGGGGTTCCTCCGGCTCTGGGTGGCGGAACACCACGGGGTCCCCGACATCGGGTCGAGTGCACCGGCGGTGCTGGTCGCTCATCTGGCCGCGAGGACGCGGACGCTGCGAGTCGGATCGGGCGGCGTGATGCTTCCGAATCATGCGGCACTGGTGGTGGCCGAGCAGTTCGCCACCCTGGCTGCGCTTCATCCGGGTCGGATCGACCTCGGGATCGGCCGGTCGAAGGGCACGGACGAGGTGACGGCGCAGGCGCTGGGCCGGCTGCCGGACGGCGGCGAGCCCGGGCCGTTCTCCGAGCAGCTCGACCAGCTGGCCGGCTTCCTGGACGGGGGCCTTCCAGCCGGGCACCGCTTCGCGGGCGTGCGGCTGTCCCCGAAGACGGACCCTCCTGCGCTGTTCCTCCTCGGTTCCGGCGTGGAGAGCGCACGGATGGCGGGATCGCGCGGCTGGGGATTCGCGTTCGCCAACCATCTCGTGCCCGAACTGACGGCCACAGCGCTGGAGGCGTACCGCGCGTCGTTCCGCCCGTGCGCGTCGCGGCAAGAGCCCCATGCCATTGCGACGGCCCTGGTGGTGTGTGCCGCGACGCAGGACGAGGCGGAGAGGGCGGCGGTCGGCGCGGCCGCCGTTCGCGTCCGACGCAGGCTGGCCGGACCGAACGCGTCCTCGCTCACCCCGGCCGAGCTGTTGAGTCCCGAGTTCACCGAGGAGGAGGCCCTGGGCGTGACGCAGGGGCTCTCCGGCGGCCGTGCCCTGGTCGGCACGCCGCGGTCCGTCGGGGCGGACCTGTCCTCCTTGCACCGTGCAAGCGGGGCGGACGAGTTGATGCTGTGCCCACTGGAGTTCGACGGTCCCGCGCGGATCAGGTCGCTGACGCTCGTGGCCCAGGCGCTGCCCGAAGCAGTTCGTCGACCACGAAGTTGAAGTTGCCGGCGGTGGCCTTGCCCACGTTCAGCAGGCGGTCCAGGAAGAGCGCGACGCCGGCGGCACCGGTGGCGAAATCCGCGCTCTCCCGCACTGCCTGCTCGCCGGGGAAGGCGACCCCCTCGGGGCAGGGGATGCGGGAGAGCAGGACTCCTTCGGCCGTCCGCCAGGCGGAGTGCAGGTACCGCGCATCCTCGGTGAAGTCCCACAGGTCGAGCAGGGCGTTCCCCAGGCCTGCCAGGCCGTGGAACAGCTGCGGGAAGACGGTGTACTTGCGTTCGGCGTCACGTGCGAGCGGCTCAAGCCAGTTCTCGAGGTCGGCGTCGGGGGCGACCGCGAGGTAGCGGATCAGTGTCGTGAGAACTCCGGCCGAGCCGATGTCCCAGTAGCAGCGCGGAACGACCTCCTCGGCGTCGAGGTCCCGTGGTTCGAAGGCGGGGAAGCCTGCGAGCTCCCCCGGGGCGTGCCACCTGGCCTGGCCCAGTTCGAAGGCCAGGGCGGAGCGGCCTGCTTCCAGGGCCCGGGGCTCGCCGGTCGCGCAGTACAGGTAGAGCAGGAACAGGGCGATGCCGCTGCCACCGAAGGCGTACCCGAGAGGCGTTTCCCCCGCGCTGTCGCGCCATCGCGTTCCCCGGTCGTCGCGGACGGCGATGGTCAGGAGATGGTCGCCGATCCGGGAGGCTTCCTCAAGGAGCCCGTCGTCCAGCCCGTTCTGCCACAGCCTCAGGCAGGCGAGACCGTAACCGGCCGCGCCGTGAAGCACGTTCGGCGAATCGAGCAGCAGGTCGTGCCGGCGTGCATCACGGAGGACGGTGAGGGCGAGTTCCGGGCGGCCGAGTTCGTCGAGGACCCATGCGACGCCTGCCTGCCCCAGGTAGAGGCCCGGCGGGAGCAGGTCGTTTCCGGCGTCCCGGTCCAGGAGCCACTGTGTGAGGTGCGGGGGTACCGCGCCGCGGATCCCGTGGACGGCGTGAAGAACCCCCGCGGCGCCGAATGCCACCGAGAGCGGGTTCGTTTCGAAGACGGACAGATCGGCCGGGAACAGCCGGTCGTCGCGCGCCGGGTCGGCCGTGCCGAGGAGGTACTCGACGGCCGCGTCACGGGTCTGCGCGCAGAGCTCGCGGGTGTCGTCGGACGGTGCATCGGGTGGGCGAGGGGAGGAGCCGGCGAACCGGGCGGTCGACCGGGAGGTCAGGCCGCGTACGGCAGCGGTTCGGACGGGGACCTCGGCGATGACCTCCGCGACCTCGTCCATGGCCGGTTCACGGCCGGGCACCGGTTCCATGAGGTCGTCGACGAGCGCGACGAACTCCGCGGACAGCGAGAGGTCGGAGGTCAGGGCCGCCAGGAACCGCCGACGGGCAGGCTGGTGCAGACCGATGATGCCATTGGCGAGCATGACGCTGCCGAGAATGATCGAGCCCAGCGCGTAGCAGTCGTTCGCACGGTCGCTGGTTCCGGTCCGCAGTGTCCGCTGCGCAGCCATTCCGGGCGTGTGCAGGCCGACGTGCGGATCGATCCCGTCCTCGACGGCGCATTCCATGTCGATGATCCGGATCCGGGTGTCGTCCTCGACCAGGACGTTGCCGAAGGAGAGGTCCCCGAGCACGATGTCCTGCCGGTGCGCCGACGCGATCGCGCGGGCCAGCTGGGTCCAGAGCCCGCGCATGTCGGCGTAGTACCGGTCCAGAGCGGCATCGGTGACGTCCACCCGGTAGAGCGGGTTGCGCCTGATGGTGTAGCGCCCGAGGTGGTCGCCGGGCACGAAGTCCTCGACGAGGAAGGCGTGCCCGTCCTCTTCGAAGTACTCCCTCGGCCGGACGAAGTACTCGCTGCCGCACAGCCGGCCGAGCAGGCGGTACTCCTTCTTCAGGACGTCGACGGCGTCGAGGTGTTGCCGGCCGACCTCGATGCCGGGCCGGGACTCCTTGATGACGACATCCTCTTCGGTGCTCCGGTCGGTTGCCCGGTAGACCCCGCCCCGGTTGGAGAAGCTCAGTGCCGATTCCATGAGGTAGCGGCCGTCGGACAGGGTGGTGATCCGGCGCGGTTCCGGAGCTTCTGACGGTCCTGAGGCCGCTGACGTCCGAACGGGGTCGCGGGCCCAGTCGGGGGCGCTGAAGTACGGCAGGCGCAGGTCGGGAGTGAGCTGACCGTCGGGGGCGGTGATGACGAACTGCCGGCGTCCGTCCGCCTGGAGCACGGTCCTGGGGCTGAAACCCCCGTAGCGGTAGTGGACACAGCCGGATCCCAGCCAACGCCGGTCCGACAGGATGTACGGTCCCGTCAGGTCCTGCAGTTCCCGGGTCAGCCGCCGGCCGAGGCGCAGGAACTCCTCCTCGCTGCGAGGGTAGGCGGTGATGAACTTTCCGCTCGACCCGCGCGGCCAGAGCTTTCCGTTGACCAGGGACACGGTGGCCCGGTCGACGAGGAACTTGAACGAGACGGCCTCGTCGAGCAGACACGGCAGCGCCCGCCGCAGGCAGTTCACAGAGTCGGCCGCGCGCACCGAGACGTGGATCTTCCAGCCCTGCCCCGGCATTGGCCCACCGGGGGCTGTGGAGATGTACCACAGACCACGACGCCGGACCTCCCGGTCTGCGGGCATGACCTCCCGGTAGCAGGCGAGGTGTTCGTCGCCTGGGGTGTATGTGGACGAACTCTCGAACCACCGTGGGTGGTAGTGGGAGTACGCGTCGATGAGTTCCCAGCTGTGCATGGTGATCGGCCTCGGGGTTCGGGGGCCGCAGTGGACAGCCGGGGCCCCTCTTCACCTGACGTGGCCCAACTGTGCAATGCAGGCTGATCGCGAAGAGGGGCGGTGGAACGGCGACGGGGACCGCGTGCTCCGCGCGGGCGGTGCGGTCGTGGCTCAGCAACTGTTGTTGTTACAGGAAGTGACGCTGATCACGTCGCCCCCGCCGCCGTCGGGCAGCGCCCGGCGGGTGCGTTCGACGATCAGCCTCTGCAGCTCCAGGATGGACGGTGTCACCAGCTTGGCCAGGTCCTCGTCGGACGGAACCGGCTGCGCGGGCTGGGCGGACTCAGACATTGGAAGATCCCTTCGGCTCCGGGTTCGTTGCCGCGGACGAATCCACAGAGCGCCGTGGGCGGAAGTCACTGCGGCGCGGCTTCAGCCTCCGACAGACAGCTGTGGTGGTTGCAGGACGTGACACTGACGACAGCGACGTCCCCGCCGTCGGGCAGGGCGCGCCGGGTGCGCTCAACGAGGAGCTTCTGCAGCTCGAGAACCGAGGGCATCACCTGCTTGGCCAGGTCCTCGGGCGAGCTCTGCTGGGCAGGTTCGGTCATGGGACTGTCTCCTTCTGAGAATCGGCCCGCACGGAGACGACTGGAAGATCTTTCGCATAATGACCGTCCCCTTCGAGTCTCCTCTCACCTGTTTCGTGCCGCACGTCGGACAAGGAAGCCCTGCGGTCTCCCCCCTCGGAAATCCCGGAGCGTCAGATACCCGACCGGCTCTGGTTCTCCACGGTGGCAATCAACGGCCCGGCCCCGTAACGACGCTGTGTCACCGAAACGGGGAGATCGTCGGACCACAGGACCATCACGCACCGGGAAGTCGCGAATCCGGCCTCACGGGAAGTAGCCGTCCCCGGCGCCGGACATCAGCGTCCGGGCCGGTGGCGGCAGCCGCAGCCAGGACGCGAACCCGGTCACCGCTTCCATGCCGACCACCGACGTGCACGGCAGCACACCGTCTTGGCGCCCGGCCGCCGTGGCCGTGACCGGGCGGGGCTGACGACCCGTCCGAGGACCGGGCCACGGCGGGTACCCAGGATTCGGTACGGGATTGGGTAGCGGTACGCATTGATCCCGCCCCGGCCCGACCGGTTTCCTGGAGCCCGCCCGAACCGACGACCCTCATCCCCCCGGAGGCCGCCCATGACCCGCCGCGAACGTCTCCGGCTCTACGCCGACGAGCACTTCACCGCCCCCGACCCCGGGCTGGTCCTGCCCGCCCGCCGCAGCAGCGGCCTCCGCCGGCCGGGCCTGGCCCGCCTGGCCCGGCTCTCCCGGCTCGTCGAGCGCGCCGGGCACCACCGGCACGGCTGACCCCCGGACCGGGTCCCGCCCTCTGAGGGAGCGGGCGGGACCCCATGCTTCAGGAGACGCCCTCCGGGGCGTCGTCCTCGGCGGCCAGCGCCTCGCCCAGCCCCGCCCGGCCCACACCGAGCTTGCGCAGCGCACTCGCCACGTGGTGCTCGACCGTACGGGTCGACAGGAACAGCGCCCGGGCGATGTCCTGGTTCGCCGCACCCTGGGCGGCCAGGGCGGCGACCTGCCGCTCGCGCGGGGAGAGCCGCTCGCCGTAGCCCCGCCGCCCCGGCGAGGCCGCCCGGCCCAGACCCAGCTCGCGCCGCAGCCGCTGACAGCGGGCCGCGTCCGAGGCCGCGCCCAGCGCCAGGTAGGCCTGCTCGGCGGCGGCGATCCGCTCCGCGGCCGCCGCCCGGTCGCACCCCGCCGACACGGTGCCGGCCCGCTCCTCGGCCCGCGCCGCCTCGTACGGGCGGCCGATCCGCCGCCAGAGCCCACCGGAGCGCACGAACTCCGCGCACGCACCCGCCGGATCCCCGTCGGCCAGCAGCAGACCGCGGACGAAGGCCAGCGCCGCACCGGGAGCCGGCGCGTCCCGTCCCTCCAGGTGCGCCCCCGCCTGCCCGGCCAGCTCCACCGCACCCGCCCGGTCGCCCGCCGCCAGCAACACCTCGACCGCCACCGGCAGCAGCTCGGCGGCCCGCGGCCAGGCGTCCGCCGCGCGCAGCGCGGCCAGCGCCGGCGCGAGCGTGGCCGCCGCCCGCGCGACGTCCCCCTCCGCCAGCTGCAGCGCCGCCAGCCCCGCCGCCGCCCGCAGCGCCCCGGTCACCTGCGACTCCCGCTCCCCGTACGGGCCCGCCTCGGCGAAATGGGCGTGCGCCACCGCGAGCCGCCCGCGCGCGGCGGCCAGCCGGCCCAGCAACAGGGCCTGCTCGACCCCGGCCATCGCGAGGTCGGGGAACTCGGCGCCCAGCGCGGCCAGCCGCTCCTCCAGCCCGTCCCACTGCCCGGCCAGACCGTCCAGCCGCACCAGGGCGATCCGGCTGTAGCACTCCAGATAGGGGATGGCCGCCTGACGGGCCAGGCGCCGGCTCTCCTCCAGCAGCCGCGCGGCCCGCCGGTCGTGGCCCAGCTCGACGGCGATCTCGCCCGCGTTGTACAGCGCGCGGGTGGTCTGCCGGACGATCTCCCACCGCTCCGAGGCGCGCGGCAGCCCGTCCAGCTGCGCCCACACCGCCGGGTCGCCCTCACGCGCGAGGAAGGTCAGCCGGGTGGCCCGCACCGCGGCGGCCACCTCCTCGTCCGGGCTCGCGGCCAGGGTCCGCTCGGCCCGCTCCAGCCACTGCCAGGCGCGCTCGCCGGCGCCGTCGCGCTCGTTCATGGCCAGCGCCACCATCGCCCGGGCCGCCCGGTCCGGACGCTGCTCCAACTCGTCGAGGGACTCCTCGATCCGCGCGAAACCGGCCCGGTCCCCGCCGTGCACGGCCATCAGGAGGCCCAGCGACAGGCGGATCTCGCCGCGGTCGGGCACCGGCAGCCGCGGGTCGGCGATGATCGCGGTCAGCACCGCGGCACTGGCCACCGAGTCCACGCCGTCGGCGGCGATCCGGGCCAGCGCGAGCGCGGCCCGCCCACGCCGCCGCGGGTCGAGGTCGGGCTCGTCCAGCAGCCGGCGCAGCAGGGCGCCGGCGCTGCCGCTGTCCCCGAGCGCGACCGCCTGGCCGGCGGCGGCCTCGGCCACCTCCTGCCAGGCCGCCCGGTCGCCCAGCGCCAGGGTGTGGTGCGCGATCTGCACCAGCGGCCGCGGCTCGCGCGCGCCCAGCGCCGCCACCGCCCGCCGGTGCAGGGCGGTGCGCCGCGGCCCGGGCAGCCGGCGGTAGGCCACCTGCTGCGCCAGGACGTGCCGGAACCCGTAGCGGGCCAGCGGCTTCTCGTTGAGCACCGCCGCCCGCAGCGCCTCGGTCAGGCCGTCCTCTGCGGCCTGCGGGTCGAGGCCGGCCACGGCGGCGAGCAGGTCCTCCCCGGCCGGCACGCCGAGCACCGCGGCGGCGGAGGCGATCGCGGCGGCGTCCGGGGACAGCACCGCGAGCCGCTCGGTGACCGCGTCGCGCAGGCCGCGCGGCACCTCGGACTGCTCCAGGTCGGCGGCCAGGTCCGCGGCGTTGGTCAGCGCGCCGGCGCCGCGCCGCTCGCCCAGCGTGATCAGGTCCTCCTCGGCGACCAGCGGCAGGCCCTCGCTGCGGTCGAACAGCACCCGGGTGAGCGCCGCGGTCGCGCGCGGGCCGAGCGCGGCCCGGGCCAGCTCGTGGACCTCGGCCTCGGCGAGCGGGGACAGCCGGATCAGCGCGCCGCCCACGCCGGCCGGGCGCCGGTAGGCGGCGCCGAGGACGGGGGTGTCGGGCGGCAGGTCCTCGGCCCGGTAGGTGAGCACCAGGGCCAGCCCCGCCGGCACGTCCCGGGCCAGCAGCAGGAGCAGCTCGCGGGTGGCGTCGTCCACCCAGTGCAGGTCCTCGACGACCAGGACCGTCTCGCCGAGCGCGCCCAGCAGGGCGCGCACCGCCTGGACGAGCAGCCGCAGCCCCGGTGGCCCCTCGCCGACGCCCGCGGGCAGCGGCGGGAGCCGGTCGGCGAGGTCGGGCAGCAGCGGGCGCAGCGCCCCGGCGCTGGCCGGGATGCGGTCGGCGGGCGGCAGGAACGGGCCGACGCCGCGCAGCGCGTCCACCACCGGGCCGAAGGCCAGCGGCTCGCGCAGCGGGTGGCAGAAGCCGGTCAGCACCCGGCGGCCCGCCGCGGCCGCGCCGGCCGCGGCCTCGGTCACCAGGCGGGACTTGCCGAGGCCGGCCTCGCCCTCGACCAGCACCACGGCGGGCGGGCGGAGCATCGCCCCGGTCAGACGGTCCAGTTCGGGCCGGCGCCCCACGAACGCGAATCCGGCGCCGGGCGATCCCGGCTCGACGGGCCGACTCACGGCCGTCCGGTTGGTTCGGGTGCGCGGCGCTCGCCGAGGAGGGATGCGAAGGCCATGGCCCCATCATGCCGTGACGGCTCCCGGCGCTACCCGTCGGGTCGTCGCCTGCGCACCAGGACCCGGGATGGACGAGGCCGGGCGTTCAGGCGGTGCGGGCGTGGACCGGCAGGCGGTGCGGCAGGGCGCCCCGGCCGGGCAGTTCGAGCACCGTGCAGCCCAGCGCCTCCAGCCGGTGCACGGTCGCCCGGGCGCTGCGGTCGTCCAGGGAGAAGACGAACGGCCCGGGCACCAGCACCACGTTCACCCAGCCACGTGCGGCCCGCTCCAGCAGCCGTTCCAGGGCGGGGCGCCGGTCGCCGGAGCGCACCCCGTCGTCCAGGAACGCGCCGGGCACCGGCAGGCCGCGCTGCCGGGCCAGGCGTTCCAGTGCCGCGCGCTGGTAGTCGAGCCCCGCCGGGTCGGCGGGGTAGCAGCGCAGGTACAGCGCGGCCCGGGCGGGGCGGCGGGTCGGCGGGAGGGGGCGGTCGGCCATGTCGTTCACCTGACCTGTTCGGTGAGGAGTGCGACGGGGTGGGGGAGAACCCGTCCACTCCAGCAGGCCCCGGTGAACGGTGCGGGATCAATAGCGGTCGCCACCCAATCGCGCGAGCGCCGGGCAGGCGGCGACGGGCCTCGCAGGCCCCGGGCGGCGCTTGCGTCCCGACCGTCCCCTGCGGCGGCCCGGTGCGTTGACGACGCGTCAATCCCTGGGTTTGAAAAGCGCGTTCGCAACGATGGAGAAACCGGCGTGATCGACAGGCACGCCCTCGCCAGGGCCGTCGGACTCGGCGCGGGCACCACCGCGCCGTCCCGGGCCGCCCTGCCCCGGACCGCATGTCCCACTTCATCGACACCGCCCTCGCCGACGACGCCGACGCAGCCGCGAACCTCAACTACTGGGCGCACTGGATCGGCGAGACCCCACTCGAACTCTCCGACGACTTCATCGCATTTCCGGCGCCGGGCCCCTGGCCCGGACACAAGCTGCTTGCCCACCTCGCCGATGGCATCGACCCCACCATGGCTACCTCGACCTGAACATCCACAGCGTGTGGTCGCTGCTCCGGATCCGGCCGAGTGCACAGGTCGCGGACAACGCGGTGGAGCGCTCCTCGCGGAGTGGGAAGTCGGCCAGGCCGACTTCCCACTCCGATCAATGCGGCGCCGGTACGGGGTTGTCCGGGCTGTCCAGCCACACCGTCTGCCCGTCGGGCGTGGCGGTGAGCCCGAACCGGTCGAAGCCGGGGCGTCCCTGGCGGCGCCACCAACGCCAGGCCGCCTCCACCTCGCCCCAGAGGCTGCGGGGGCCCGACTGCACCACCTCGTAGGCGGTCCGGTCGGGTTCCCAGTCGGCGGTGGCCCAGGACGTGACGGCCGTGTCGTGGAGCCACAGCGTGTACGTGCCGTCGGCGTACCGCTCGGTCAGCGGGAACGCGTCGGGCACCTGCACGCCGATGGCGAACATGGCCAGCCACCCGCCGATGTCGTCGGGGGAGAGGGACGTCGACGACCTCGTCCCGTCGGCCGGCCACGGCCCGGACAGGTACTCCAGGCTGCCGGGCCGCGCGGTCCGCTGCTGGCGGAGCCGCATGAAGGCGGACGACCCGACGAACCGGCCGCTCGCCGTGCCGTCATCGCCGACCGTGAGCCGGGCGACGGCCTCCCCGCCGTACTCGGGTGCCCACGGGGCGACGATCACGGCGCCGGGCCGGGACTGCTCGATCCAGGCGTACGGGATCCGGCGGACCGAACAGGTGGCGATCACCCGGTCGAACGGCGGGCCGTCGGCGAAGCCCTTCGACCCGTCGCCCACCACGAGCCGAGGCTCGTACCCGGCGCGTGTGAGCCGGTATCGTGCGGCGGCCGCGCTGTCCTCGTCCACCTCGACCGAGACGACGTTCTCGGCCCCGACTCGGTGGGACAGGAGGGCCGCGTTCCACCCGGTGCCGGTGCCGATCTCCAGCACCCGGTCGCCGTCGGCCACGTCCAGGGCGGCGAGCATGGAGAACACCATGGTCGGCATGGAGCTGGACGAGGTGGGCACGGTGCCACGGCCGTTCCCGTTGTGCTCGCCGTCGTCCCACTGCGTGGTGAGCGGCGCGTCGGAGTGGACGGCGTTCAACCACCCGTCCGGATCGGCGAACCGGTGCACGGACTCGCCTTGGCGCACCCCGTCCGCCCGGCCGGGCCAGATCAGGTCAGGGACGAACCAGTGGCGCGGAACGGCGTGGTACGACGCCAGCCAGTCGGGGACGAGGGACCCGTTCGCGATGAGCGCGGAGGCCAGCCGGGCCCGGCCGGCCTCCGCTTCGTGCTGGTCGCTCATGCGTCAGCGGCCGGACGCCGGGCCGCTGCCGTCCGAGGTGTTCCCGCCCTCGTCGCTGCCGCCGCCACCGTGCTTGTTGCCGCTGTTGGAGTCGTCCTGCTGACCACCGCCCTGGCCGTTGCCCTGGCCGCCCCCGTGCTTGCCACCGTCGAACATCGGCATGTACTTCCCCTTCGAAGCCGGTCAACTCCCGTGCTGGTCACGGGGTCTGGTGAGGACGTTAGACGGGGGCGAACCGGCGGCGAGTGCGTGATTCTTGAGTATTCGAGCCGCTGCGAGTGAAGTTCGCAGGGATTCCTCACACGTCCCCGAGGGCCCTGCGGCACCGCGTGATGACCCGGTGGGCATCGGCGCCGTAGACGGCGGAGTCGGCCAGCGTGTCCCAGACGCGCCGGTACAGCGCCACGTTGTCCGGTTGGTCGAGCCAGAGCTCGGCGTGCCAGTCCTCGACGATGACGAGTCGTTCGTCATGGATCCAGAAGCCGTTGGCCGGAGGCAACTTGAGCGACGCCTCGAACGGCACGATGCCCAGGGAGACGGTGTCCAGCCCGATCACGCCGCTGAGCCGGTCGAGTTGGGCGGCCATCACGGCCGGCGGGCAGACCAGGCTGCGCAACACGGATTCCCACATGACGATGTGGTACTTCTTGCCCGGCCGGTACAGGCTCTCCTGTCGTTGGATGCGGGCGCGTACGGCTTCCTCGATGTCGCGCGGTGACTGGTGGAGGTCGACGAAGGCGCTGAAGATGTGCCGGGCGTAGTCGGGTGTCTGGAGTATGCCGACGATCATGGCGCCCTCCCACGCGCGCATGACCGCTGAGCGGTCGTGTTCGGCGGTCAGCGTGTCCTGTACCGGCTTGTGCCCGGCGGCCAACTGCCGCCGCCAGGAGCGGGTCCCTGACTCGAAGGCGCGCAATCTGGCCGACAGCTCGGCTGCTGCCCGGGGCTGCCCGATACCCTCGGCCCAGGACTTGAGATCGTCGTGAGTGGCCGTCTGCCGGCCGGTCTCCAGCTTGCTGACCTTGGATTGCGTCCAGCCCAGTCGGTCGGCCAGTTGCCGACCTGTGAGACCGCCCCCGGCGCGCAGCTCACGGAGCCGCAGGCCGAGGGCGATTCTGGCTTGCTGGAAGTCGGTACTCACACGTCGGACGGTACCCCAGCGGCGAACTCTCGGTGCGGGGTGGCGTGGTGCCAGGCGGTGTCCCGCTCCTGGCAGGCACGAGCCACCTTCACCGGGTCGGTGATCACCTCGATCTCGGTGATGTCGTCCTCGGCGTCGAAGTGCAGCAGGGCGATGTAGCGCGAATCGAACAGCCAGGCATCCTCCGCCGGGAGGCCGAGCCGCTCGGCGTCGGCACGCCAGAGGTACCGGATGTCCTCGCCGACCAGACCGTTCCGCTCGGAGTTGTTGAGCAGGTAGCGCTGCCCCGTGGTGGGCGGGTTGTCCATGATCCGAACCCGCTCGAATCGCTTGCCCAGGGCCGCCTGTTCGCGGCGCGTGCGGCACCAGGGGTGGTCCAGGTCCCATTCGGGGTCCAGCCCGGCCACGAACCGACGTTAGGTCTCGCGCCCAACCCGAAGACTGAGGTGCAAGTCTGGCGCGCCGTCGGCATGGAGCTGGTCACCGACCCGTTGGAGGTCCTTCGCGCCCGCAGGCCCGCGACGCCGCCTGGCACCACGCGGTGCGCTACACGGAGTTTCGAGCTCACGCTGCTTTGTCGTTCTGAGGCCGGTTGGTTGTTGCGGCCCCTCGCGCGGGTGCGCGCGAGGGGCCGCTGGGGTTCAGGCGTGGTGGTCGAACTCGCCGGCCTTGATGCCGTGGAGGAGGGTGGCGAGGGTGGTGGGGGCGGTGCGGAGGATGAGGTGGGCTTCGTCGGACTCGCGGAGTTCGACTGCCCCGTCAACCGTGCGGACCTCCACGCACTCACTCGAAGCGCCGCTGTAGCTGGACTTCTGCCAGTTGGACTCAGGCATCGCTGTTTTCCGCTTCTCGCCTTGCGCCCCTCGCCCGGGGTGGGCGAGGGGCGCGGGATTGTCAGGCGTGGTGGTCGAACTCGCCGGCTTTGATGCCGTGGAGGAGGGTGGCGAGGGTGGTGGGGGTGGTGCGGAGGATGAGGTGGGCTTCGTCGGACTCGCGGAGTTCGACTGCCCCGTCAACCGTGCGGACCTCCACGCACTCGTTGCTTGAGGCGCTGTAGCTGGACTTCTGCCATGCCGGATCAGGCATACGTATCTTCCAGTTCCTTCTTGATGGATCGGATGAAGTTTCGAGACCCATCTTCAGGGAGAGCTGTGGTGTCAAGACGTGCGAAGATCACCCGGTACCTGGCAAGGTCAGCTGGAGAGTCGAAGAACAGGGCGCCTTGTGAGACGTCCAACTGGATGGTGTCGAGTTCAGGGACCGGTCCTTCCGCGAACGTCAGGTTCTCTCCGGCGCCAGGGAACGTGTCGACCGCGAACGGAACGACTCGAACGGAGATGCCGGGCTGCTGGGAGTCTTCGAGCAGGGCATCAAGCTGGTCCACGAGCACCTTCGGCCCACCGAATTGCATCCTTAGCGCGGCTTCGTGGATGAATGCTCGAAACGGTGTCCGGCCGGAGCGGATGACCTGCTGCCTCTGGATGCGGAACGCAGTTCGGATGTCGACATCCTTGCGGGGTAGCGGTGGATAGATCCTCTTGAAAACGGCCGAGGCGTAGCTGGAGGTCTGGAGAGGGCCGGGGATGTATGTGGTGGTGCACATGGAAAGCTTCTTCGCGTGGCCCTCGATCTCGGCGACCTCAAGGTAGTCCGACGTAAGGACCTCGCTGTACTCCTCCCACCAGCCCTTTCCTCTCTCCGTGATTATGTCGGCGAGCGCGTTGATCAAGGGCCGATTGGCGCAGTTGCACGCGGCCGCGATGGTGTGGAGCCGTTCGGCGCTGATGCCGATCCGGCCAGACTCCATCTGTGTTACCTGGGCTGGACTCATGCCCACGGAGCGGCCGAGTTGCGAGCCACCGAACCCGGCCTGCTCGCGCATCCTCCGTAGCTCAGTCCCAAGCCTGCGCTGACGGAGCGTTGGGTTCGATCGTGGAGGCATGGTTTCCTTCCAGGCGTGCGTGTGGCCAGTGTGCCGCGTGCGTCGAGCGGCGGTCCACCGGTTACCACCGTAGGGGGAAGAATCCAGGAAGAGTGGAAATTTGGATACTCACGTGGGCTATGGTCGATCTCACATCGATCCGACGGATCGTCAGTAACGCTTGCCAGCAAGCACCGCAGAGCAGCCACGTCCATCACCACTGGCCTGGCTCACGGCGACACATGTTCCGCCGGTTCCTCCCTTACTCACGCCTCGGGAGAACTCCCATGCGTCACATCAACACGCCCACCATCGCCATCGCCCGCCACACCCTCCACAACACCATGACCCGCGTCGGCTGGTCCCCGTCCGTGATCTTCGACGCGCAGCTCGCACTCTGTGAGCTCCTCGTCAACGCCTGGCGGCACGGCGACACCCCCGCCCCGCTCATCGAGATCATCTCCACCAACGGCTCCCTCCGCGTCTCCGTCACGGACGAGAGCCCGGTGCTCCCCACCGCCCCGCCGCTCTCTCTGCTCGCCGAGTCGGGCCGGGGCCTCCAGCTCGTCGCGGGGCTCACCCACCGCTGGGGCGTCGACCCCCACGAGCGCGCCAAGTCCGTCTGGTTCGAGCTGGATGGTGCCGCGTGATGGCCCGCCGCCACCCGATGCTGCCGACCGACCCCCGGATCCGGCACTACACCGACGACCACGTCCGCACCCTCCTCGCTGAAGTCCAGGAGCGCGGGCGGAAGTTCGGCCTGATCTTCCCTTCCGCCACCACCGACAAGACCCTCGACGGCCGCGTCCTCGTCTGCTTCAACACCGCGCCCGCGTCGACGCTCCTGAACCTCCTCGTCCTGCTCCACGACGCCGAACGCGAGATGCCGTGCGATTCCTGATCGGGACGGCCTTCGCCGTCCTCCTCGCCCTCGCCTTCGCGATCGTCGCCCTGGGCGTCGTCACCGCCCTCCGCGCGGCCCCGCCCGACGAGGACGCCTGACCGCCGGCCCCCGCCGCCCGCGCGCCGGGGGCCGCGGCACTGCTCCAGGCCCCGAGGTCCATCGGATGGGCGGTTCGTCAGGAAACGCCGGTCAAGGCGGCATCGGACGCCGGATGCTGGTAGCCACGTCAACTCCGATCGCAAGAATGCGCAAGCTGCGTGACAGGAGAGGTAGCCATGGGCCTAGAGTTCTTCGGAATCGACCCTGAGACCAACGAGGAAGGCTCGCCCACCGTCTGGGCGGACGTGGCTCGGCGTCGACTCGTGATCCAGGGCGACACCGTCACCGGGGCCGAGCTTGCGGAGGTCAGCGAGACCGAGTGGGTTACCGGTCACAAGACCGGCGTGCCTGCCCACGAGTCCGTGATCAGTATCCCCGAGCGAATGATCCCCTTCATCAGGAAGGCTTGCGATGCCATCGAACGTGCCGGACTTCAGGACTCTGCTCCGGGAGACGAAGAAGTCGGCCGTGCATCTGGAGATGCGTGATCAGTACAGCGTCGCCGACGAAGCCGACCAGTTCGCCGCGTGGAAGGCCGGGCACCGGTACTCCCCGGAGGACCGGGACGAGTGGTGGCACCCGTTCCACGACTTCGTGGTGGAGACCATTGCCCGTGGAGTGGCCATCCGGCGTGCTCGGATCGTTTCGGAGCCCGTCACCGAGTACATCCGCTACGAGCACTCCCACACGTTCACCAACATCGCAGCCGGTGAGCAGATCCGATGGCTGCCCCGGAGCCGGGCGCTGGACCTTGCGCTGCCGGGGGCCGACTTCTGGTTGTTCGACAATCGGATCGTGCGGTTCAATCTGTTCACCGGTGACGGTGAGTGGGCTGATCCCCGGAACGTGATGACGGGGGAGCCGGCCACCGTGGAACTGTGCGCGAAGGCTTTCGAGGCCGTGTGGGAACGGGCGGTACCCCACGAGGACTTCGAGGTCTGAGTCAGCTCCGAACCGCCGGGTGGACAGCACATGTCATCGTCGCCTTCGTCCAGCGTTGTCGCAGCGCGGAAGGCCATCGCCGACCAACTGGTCGAGATTCGCAAGGACGCTGGGCTCAAAGGGGGCGAGCTGTCCGCCCTGTGTGGTTGGCATCCAGCCAAGACCTCTCGCATCCAGTCCGGCAAGGCCGCCCCGTCGGAAGACGACATAAGGGCCTGGTGCATTGCCTGCGGGGCCGGCGACCGGATCCCTGACCTGATCGCGGCATCCCGCGCCGCCGACTCGATGTACCAGGAGTGGAGGCGCCGGAACAGCTCCGGTATGAGGCTCGCCCAAGAGAAGGTCATCAGCGACTACGAGCGCACGAGGCTCTTCCGGATCTACGTCTCGAACGTGCTCCCCGGCTTCTTCCAGACCGCCGAGTACGCGACGGCGCTCATGCAGTCCATCACGGACTTCCAGGGCACTCCGAATGACGTTGCAGCGGCCGTACCAGCACGTCTGGCACGGGCGCAGCTCATGTACACAGGGACGCGACGGTTCGCGGTCCTGATCGAGGAGTGGGTGTTGCGAACCAGGATCGGCAGCGCGGAGGACATGGCCGCGCAGCTCGGCCACCTGCTCACCCTGATGTCGCTGCCGTCCGTCTCCATCGGGATCATCCCGGTCGGCCGCCCGCGCGCCATCTGGCCCCTTGAAGCCTTCTACCTGTTCGATGATCAACGGGTGGCAGTGGAGACCCTGACGGCGAAGGTCAATGTGCTCCAGCCCAGAGAGATCACGGACTACATCCGGGCCTTCAGGGGCCTGTCCGACATGGCCCTGTACGGGGTGAGGGCCAGGGCGCTGATCGCCGCCGCAATTGCCTCCTTGGAGTGATGGACCCGCAATAAGGCGCAAGTTCGTTGAGTGCGCCGTACCGGGGTTCCTACGGTCTATCACGCACTCACCGCACCATCCCGACCCAACGGGACGGGATGACACAACTCGGCCGACTGGCCGAGCTGTTGGTCCTTTCAGCACCACCACGAAATGGAGGCGCAGCGCAGATGATGACAACCGCACCGTGGGGTACCACCCGCATGGAGCCGTTCGCGGCCACCGTCCCGGTCCCGCAGTGCACGCCCGTCATCGACCCCGAGACGCAGGTCGCCGTGTTCGTGGACGAGTACGGCCGCACGGTCGAGATGGGCGGTCACGGTACCAGTACCAGCGGTTTGACGCCCACGCAGACCACGCCCGACGGGAACCCGGGCAGCCCGACCGACACCGACACCACCGAGTCCTACGACCAGGACCAGAGCAACAGCTGATGGATGACCGAAGCGGGTCGGTGCTGGTACTGACCAACCCCCTTGACGTGACCGCGGATGCGGTACTGCGGGTGCTCGCCGAGCGCCGGGTTCCGGTGGTCCGTCTCGACCCCGGCACCGACCTGCACACGGATGCCTCACTGACTGCCACGTACCGCACGGGCGACCAGCGGGGCACCCTGCACACGGCCAGCCGGGACCTCGATCTCTCCGCAGTCCGGTCCGTTTGGGTGCGCCGGGCCTCGCCCTACGAGGGCCCGTCCGAACTGGGCGGCCAGGACCGCCGGTTCGCCGCCTCGCAAGCCCTGTGGGGTGCGGGCGGCATCCTGGCGTCGCTCCCCGCCGCGCACTACGTGAACCACCCCTGGGCAGCATCGACCCGGCGACGCTCGACAGCTGGACGGGCAGTTGGGTGGCCCAACTCGCCGCGCCCGCAGCCATCCGCGTGGGTGTGGGGGCTCGGCAAATCCTCTGGGACCTGTCCACCGGGTCGCAGGCACGGACGGCACCCGGCCCCAGCGGCGGGTGGGCCGTGACACAGCGCGGGCCCGTCCGCCTGTGGGGCCAGGTCGAGCGCGCGGTTCAGTGCTGGCAGGCAGCCGGTGAGCCGCACCAGGACGGTTTCGGGATCACTGTGTCGGCGGCCGCACAGCGAGTCTGGCTCGGTACGGAGGACGGGCCGGGCTGGGACCTTCCTGTCTGAGCAGGGCAGACTCAGCCCCGGCGCGACCCGGCACCGAGCGATGGTTGACCCGTGATCAACCCGGGTCCGTGATGAAACCCTCGCGCAACGAGGGGAACGGGCGATGCCGCACGCGGAGTAGCGTCCCGCTTGATCGGTAGCCGTCCACGGCTGTCCCGGCGTCTTCGAGTGTCCGGTTGCCGCCGGAATCTCGCTGACCGGCTCGGCGGGATTCAGGCGTGGACCGTGGCAGGTACGGTGCCACGGCAATGCCTGCGGAGCGGTCCTATGCGCCGAGGTCCTTGCGGAAGACTGTGGAGCTGTGCCGAACCGTCATGCCGACCCGTAGGTAGAGGTCGAGTGCGCCGGTGTCCGAGTGGGTCCACAGGGTGCAGGAGCAAAGGCCCGTGCGGTGGAAGGCGCGGAAGGTGTGGCGCAGCAGGAGCCGGGCGATGCCGCGGTTGCGGTGGTCGCGGCGTACGGCGACTTCTTCGAGGTACCCCTCGTTCGTGCCCGGCACGTTCAGCGCCAGGGCGGCGCCCACCAGATGATCACCGGCGAAGGCCAGGGCCGACTGCTGAGGGGCGAACGTGGGCCGCTCCACGGTGTGGGCGGCCCATTCCTCGTACGACTGCCGCCGCTCCTGCCATTCGTCGAACGCGTCCTGGACGAGGACGTGCGTGGCGGGCCCGTCGCCGGCGCGGAAGGGCCGCACCGTGATGCCTGCCGGGGGCTCGGGCACTGCGGGCTCGGTCGGCATGGCGAACTCCAGCAGCCAGGCCGTCACCAGCGGTTCGTACCCGTGTGCGTGCAGCAGCGCCACGGCGCCCGCGTCTGCGTCCGGCACGGTCTGCACGATGCGGGCGGTGCCGGCCTGCCGGGCCCGCGCCAGCGTCCAGCCGAGGAGCGCGGCGCCCAGGCCCCGGCCCCGGTGCTCCGGATGCACGTCCACCTCGGAGCGCCGGTCCACCCAGGCGCGGGCGGCGAGGTGTCCGGCCGCATCGAGGACGAGGACGGTGTCCGACTCCAGCACCAGGCCCGGCCGCGCGAAAACGGCGGCTATGGCCCCGGCGTCGCTCTGCCCCTGCCCGTGCACCTCCCGTTCGCAGGCCGTGACCAGCGCGTGAATCGCCGGGACGTCGTCGGTGGTCGAGGGCCGCGAACGGTAGCCGGGCGGCAGGGACGGGACGAGGGAGGGCATCAGCGGAGGGTAGCCGTGCGCCGGATTTTCACACAAGAGGGCGACCATTGCCGCGGCGTAGGCAACCGGGCGGTCCTCGTTGCGTGGGGGCTACGCGCTGCTGCCCCTGCCGTGCAGGAGGTCCGCGATGCGCGCGTCGACCTGCTCGCGGTCGTAGCCCCGCCACCTGATCCGGAACGCCGGCGGGGACGGCGGTGGACCGGCTTCGGACAGGGCGTTGAGATAGCTGTCGACTTGAGGTCGGTCGTAGCCGCGCCGCACCAGGTCGAAGCCACGGAACTCTGACGATGTCGACACCTCGCGGGTCCTCCGATCTGTCCTGCCCGAGGCAGGTCGCTGGGATTGAGGTCGGTTCGCAGAGCTCACCGGGCCGGGGTGGCGTGCGAAGGCGGCTGGAAGCAGGAGCGGTCCTTCCAACTCCTCTGAACGGTAACCCTCAGCGGCACCTGCCCGCACCCGAGGCCGAGGACGCGCACTCCTCGTACCGGCCGGCGCCCGAGGTCGGAGGAGTTCCGTCCGGGCGTGGTGTTCGGGGCCGTCGCGGCCAGGGGCAGGCCGCCGAGACGGCGCGGACCGTGGCAGGGCTGTTGCACACGAAGTGGCGCAGCTCACAGCCGTCCGGCGCGGGGCGTGATCGACTCACCCGATGCGCCAGCTCTCCACGCCCCGCCGCCTGCTGACGGCTCGTCACCCCGCCGCGCCCGCCGTGGCCACCGCCATCGCCGCTCTGCTGCTCGCGGGCTGCGGCACCGCGACGACCACGGCCTCCGGCGGCGGCCCGGGAGCCTCCGGCAGCCCCGGGTCGTGCGGCACCCCGCCGCCGAGCGCGCCCGGCGCGCCGCAGCCGACCAGGCTCGCCCAGGGCGGGGTGCGGATCACCGCCGTCGGCCCCGCCTGCTTCGAGTACGAGGTGACCAACCCGAACAGCGAGCCGTACGACGTCACCGTGGTGTTCAACGGCCCCGACCCGGGCCGGGGCGCGGCGGTGTTCGGCAGTCCCGGGACGGGCGGGGGAGGGAACCTCACCCGGACCGTCACCGGGCTCGCCCCCGGCGCCACCGAGAAGGGGCGCATCGACCTGGCCGTGCCCGGCCGGACTGCCCAGGCGGGCCCGCCGCCCACCCTGAGCGCGCCCGAGGCCCTCGCGCCGAAGCCGGAGCTGCTGACGGTCCGCAGCGTGCCCACCGCCGAGGCACCCCGCCCCGACGGCCCCTGCCCGCCCTCCGGCCTGCGGCTGTACGCCGACGAGGGCAGCGCCGCGATGGGCCTGCGGGTGGTCGGCCTGCACCTGCGCAACTGCGGCGCCGCCACCGTCACCCTCGACGGCTACCCGCAGGTGCAGCCGCTCGACCTCGACCACCGGCCCCTCGACGGCGTGCGCATCCTGCGCGGCGGCGCCCAGATCGCCACCGGTACCGGCGCCGACGACCCGCCGCGGAAGTTCGACGTGCGCCCGGGGGAGGGCGCCCGCGCCACCCTGGTGTGGCGCAACACCACCGAGGCCGGCACCCCGCAGAACGCCCCCTACGTGCGGGTGCGCGCCACCCCCGACGCGGCCCCCGTCATGGTCGTCCCGGAACTCGACCTCGGCACCACCGGACGCCTCGGCGCCGGCGCCTGGACCAGGGAGGACGTGAACGACCGGCCGTCACCGCCCCCGGCACCGTGACCGCACTGTGATCGGACCGTTGTCCCGTGCCGTAGTCATGATCATTATCGTGCGTCGGTATGTCCCACACCGATCCGGCCCAGCGGCCCGACGACGACTCCCGCTGGAACGTCACCCTGGACGAGGACTTCGTCCGCGCGGCCGACATCAAGGAGGAGAACCTCCACCGACCCGCCGGCACCCCGCCCGGCCCCAAGCGGGTCTGGCCGCGCAACCTCGCGCTCGCCCTCACCGCCGCCGCACTGACCGCGGGCGCCTTCACCCTGCTGCGTCCCTCCGGCGACGAGAGCGGGACCCCGGCCGCCGCGGCCCCGTCCGCTTCGGCTTCCGTCACTGCGTCCGCTTCCGCCACCGGGTCCCGGGCCTCCGCCGCCCCGGACGGTTCCCTGCTGCCGCTCGACCAGCTGTTCCCCGCCCAGGTGACGGCGGCCGGCGGCGAGGTCTACACCAGGGTCGGATCGACCGTCATGAACTCCTGCGTCGAACCGGACTCGGTCGGCCCGCGGCTGATCGGGCTGATCCGCGCGTCGAAGGGCTGCCTGGGCGAGCAGATCGCCCTGTACACCGACAGCGCCAAGAACCAGTACAACCTCGCCGTCTTCACCATGGCGGACCCGAAGGACACCGTTCACCTGGTCACCACGCTGAGCATGGCCTTCGACGACTACCAGGTCGGCGCCCAGGCCCCGCCGTCCGCCTCGGGCCTGGCCACCCTGCCCCCGGACAGCGGCATGGTGCAGGTGTTCTCCGGCGCCGGCCGGGCCATGATCGCGGGCCTCGGCCAGTGGTCCGACGGCCGCGCCACCGACTACCAGACCCTCGTCGACAAGCACCTGAACCCGCTGCAGAAAGCGATCGCCCAGGCCGTCTTCGCCCACGAGTCCGCCCGCTGAGCCCAGCCGTCCAGCGGCCCGCCCGGTGCGGGACCCGGCGGCCCGGCACGCTCCCCCGTGGCGTGCCGGGCCGTCGGCGCGAAAACGGAATGTGATGTTCCGTCGCGCGGTGTCCCTCGTGGAGGATGCCAGGGCGTCACCCCGCTGTGTTGGCACCGAGTGGACAGTTCTTGGCATTGCGTCCACTGATCCGGGTTTCCCGCCCGCTCGTGCGCGCCAGGTGCTCACGATGCGGGGTTTTCGCGTCCGCCCGCCCCGTTCGCACGGGCTGTCCCGCTCGCAGGGGCCGCCCTGTCCGTACGGCCTACCCGCCCGCGCCCGCGCCCCCGGCCAGGGCCCGGTGACGGTGTTCGCGGGGGGAGAGGCCGTACGCGGCCTTGAAGGCGCGGCTGAACTCGGCGGCGCGGGGCAGGCCGCAGCGGGTGGCGACGGCGTGGACGGGCAGGGCGCGCAGCGCGGGGTCGGCCAGGTCGCGCCCGGCCCGCTCCAGCCGGCGGCGGCGGATGAAGGCGGCGACGGTCTCGCCGCCGGACTGCCGGGTGAACAGGCGGTGCAGGTAGCTGACGGAGATGTGGTGGGCGGCGGCGATCGCGGCGGGCGTCAGTTCGGGGTCGTGCAGGTTGCGTCCGATGAAGGCCCGGACGTTCTCGACCAGGGCCCGCTGCCGGGTGTCGTCGGGCACGGCGGCCTCGGCGTCCAGTTCCCGGGCGAGCCAGGCGGCCACCAGGTCGACCACGACGCCGCCCAGGCGGGGGGCCTCGACGGGGCCCAGGACGGCGGCCTGCCGGTCGAGGTTGAGGAGGAAGTCCGAGAGCAGCGCGCAGGTGCCCTCCCGGGAGGAGAAGCCGCGGCCCAGCAGGTCCTCCAGCCGGTGCGGCGGCAGCGGCAGCAGGGCGGTGGGGAAGTCGACACCGACGGCTTCGATCCGCAGGTCCCCGGGGGACCGGGCGGCGCGGGAGCCGAAGGCCCGCAGGTCGAACGGGTGGGAGCTGTCGAGCATGTGCAGGTTGCCGGGCACGAAGGTCTCGGTGCGCCCGGCGTCGCGGGTCAGGGTGAAACCGCCGTCGAGCAGCAGGGTGAGGTGGAACACCTCCGGGTCCGAGCGCCGCACCCGGCGTGCGGTGCGGTGGAAGCGGGTCGGCAGGAAGGAGCTCCGCAGGAGGGTCACCGGGCCCAGCTCCAGGCGGCGCATCTCCGCCCGGAAGTCGTCGCAGTGGACGCTGGTCACCTCGCTGTCCCGGGTGCGGCTGACCAACTCCCGCCAGCAGTCGAACCGTTCCTTCACGGGTACGCCCTCGCTGCGGAACACGCTCTCCGTGCTCGTGGCCACTGTCCGCCCTTCTCTTCCGGGGTCCGTCCCCTCCCTGCCCGGCCGGGCTCCCCTTCCCCACCAGGTGTCACCGGCTCCTTGCAGCCGGTGACACCGAAACCTACAAGGTCAGGCCCGGTGACCGCCGCCCGGGCCCGGGTACGGCCGCCCTCTCCGGGAATCCCGGTGAACCGGCCGCCGCGCACCGCCCGTTGACATGAACACAGGGGTCGAGAGGCTCCGCTCCCATCGCACGACCGCCGGGCGGCCCCCGGGCCCCGGGCCCGTGCGGCCGTCAACGACACCGTGCCGCGGCCGGCCGGGAACCGCGCCGCAGCAGAAAGAGGGGAACGATGAGGAACACCGGAACGGCCAAGCGCGCTCTCGCCTTCGCCGGCGCCGCACTGGCACTGGCCTCGCTCACCGGGCTGACGACCGCCACCAGCGCCTCCGCCGACGTCAACAGCGAGTGGAACTGCTCGCGCAACCCGAGCGGCTGGGACCACATGAACTGGGGCAGCTGCCTGCTGCCCGGCGACTCGCTCGTCTCCGCCAACGGCGCCTACCGGCTGACCTACCAGACCGACGGCAACCTCGTGGAGTACGACCGCTACGGCACCGCGCTGTGGAACACCGCCACCTTCGGCGCCGCGGGCAAGGCGATCATGCAGTACGACGGCAACTTCGTCGTCTACGACACCTTCAAGAACGCCAAGTGGGCGACCGGTTCCGGCTTCGGCTGCAACCCCAGCGCCAACTGGGTGCGCATGCAGAACGACGCCAACATCGTCGTCTACCGCCCGCACGACAGCAGCAGCCCCTGGGTGCCGGTCTGGTCCTCGCAGTCCGGCCGCGTCGGCACCTGCTGACGAACCGTCGACGCCCCGGCACCGGCGGCCGCCCTTCGGCCGCCGGTGCCGCCACCACCCGCTTCCGGTTCCGTCGCACCGGCACCGACAGCGCCTTCGGGACCGTCGGCCAGGTCGCCTTCACCACCTCCTGACTCGGGCGGCGCGCCGGCGGGGGAGGGGTGCCGGGCCCCGCCCCCGCCGGCCGCGGCCGCCGCCCGCCCGGTTCCGCTGCCGGGGCTTCGCGGGACTCGGGCGGACCAGACGAGGAGCCCGTGCCGGCAGCGCGCGGCGGTGCGGACGAACGCGGTGAGGGCTGCATGGTGCGCCTGGAGGTGGGGCAGGTCCGGGTCGTCCTCCCCGAGGCCGGTCGGGTGGACGTCCGCCCGGACGAGGCCGGCCGCGGTGGTGTCGCCGAGCAGGGCGGGGAAGGGGAGGTCCGCGAGCGCGTCGGCGGCGAGCCGGGCCTGCTCCGGCGTGAGCACGCGGGGCGGCCCGTAGCCCCGGTCGCCGGCCCCGGGCAGCTCCTGTCCGCCGTGGGCGAGGTCGACCGGGAAGGTCCGCTGTCCGAACAGGAAGCGCAGTGCGTCCCAGGCCTTGCCGGTGTCGTGGGTCCGGCGCTCCGAGGGGCTGGCCGCCCGCTCGGACTCCTGCTCGGCCACCTCGTCGGCGAATGCCGAGAGCCAGTCCGGATCCCGGGCTGCCCGATCCAACTCCCGTTGGTTCAGGCGGAGATACCGCGTGACAATGCTCATGGGGGCAGATCCCGCGAAGGGCTGCCGGCAGATCCTGCGAAGGGCCGCCGACGGATCCCGCGAAGGGCCGCCCGCCCGGGTGGCATCCCCCCGGGACGGCCCGCCCCTTGCATTGCCCCGCGCATGCAACTATTGTTTATGCATGTAAGGCGCGTTTGCACCAATTGCTCGGTGTGTGCGCAACCCCCGGCGGGCACCCCCTCCCCACGGATACCCGCCTGCTCCGCAAAGGCACTGACATGTCCCTCAAGGAAACCCTTCCCGGCAAGCTCGGCTTCGGCACCGCTCCCCTCGGCAACATGTTCCGAGCGATCCCCGACGTCGAGGCCCTGGCCACCGTCGAGGCGGCCTGGGAGCACGGCATCCGCTACTACGACACCGCCCCCTTCTACGGCGCAGGCCTCTCCGAGGAGCGTCTGGGCAAGGTGCTCTCCACCAAGCCCCGCGACGCCTACGTGCTGTCGACCAAGGTCGGCCGCGTCATCCTCGACGAGCCGGAGGGGGGCGACCGCGACCTCGGCGAGAAGGGCGGCCTGTTCGAGCACGGCAACCCGAACAAGATGCTCCACGTGTGGACCGCCGAGGCCACCGAGCGCTCCATCGAGGACAGCCTCAAGCGCCTGGGCACCGACCGCCTGGACATCGTCTGGGTCCACGACATCGCCCAGGACTTCCACGGCGACCAGTGGCTGGCCAAGTTCGAGGAGGCCCGCACCGGCGCCTTCCGCGTCCTGTCCCGCCTGCGCGACGAGGGCGTCATCAAGGCCTGGGGCCTGGGCGTCAACAAGACCGAACCGATCGAGCTCACCCTGGCCCTGGACGAGCCCCGCCCCGACGGCTTCCTCCTGGCCGGCCGCTACACCCTGCTCGACCACGAGCACGCGCTGCAGCGCCTGCTGCCGATGGCGCAGGCACAGGGCGTCGACATGGTCGTCGGCGGCCCCTACAGCTCCGGCATCCTCGCCGGCGGCACCCACTTCGAGTACCAGGCCGCCCCGCCGGAGATCATCGAGAAGGTCGCCCGCCTCAAGGCCCTCGCCGACGAGCACGGCGTGTCCATCAAGGCCGCCGCCCTCCAGTTCTCCCTCGCCCACCCGGCGGCCGCCGCCGTCATCCCCGGCGCCACCAAGCCCAGCCGCATCGCCGAGGACCTCGCCGCACTGAACGAGACCGTCCCGGCCGCCTTCTGGACCGAGCTGCGCGCCGCCGGCCTCGTCAGCCCGGCCGCCCCGCTGCCCAACGGCGCCTGAACCCCCGCCCCCACCCCACCCCAGTACCGGAACCCAGGAGAATCGATCATGGCCTCCACCTCCGTCAGCCGCATCGTCCCCGCCTCGCCCGACAAGGTCTGGAACCTCATCGGCGGCTTCGACGCCCTGCCCGACTGGCTCCCCTACATCCCCGAGAGCGCCGCGTCCGAAGGCGGCCGCGTCCGCAGCCTGAAGAACCCCGAGGGCGAGGTCATCGTCGAGCGCCTCGTCGACTTCAACGAGGCCGAGCGGCACTACGGCTACGCCATCCTCCAGGCCCCGTTCCCGGTCACCGGCTACGTCTCCACCCTGCGCGTCCACGCCGTCCCCGGCCGCGACGACGTCGCCGAGGTCCAGTGGTCCGGCCGCTTCAACCCCGAAGGGGCCACCGAGCAGGAGGTCGTCGACCTGTTCACCGGCATCTACGCCGACGGCCTCGACGCCCTCGACAAGACCCTCGCGGGCTGATCTTTCCTCCTACCCCGACTGGAGAGCGAGGGTCGGTGAGAGCCGGGCAGCACGGACTGCCGGGTACAGTCCGGCCACCGACCCGATGAGCAGGGTGGCGGCGAAGCCGCCGCCGACCGCCCACGGAGGGATCACCCAGGGCATGCCGCCCGAGGCGGCGAACGCGTACGTGGCTGCCGAGCCCAGCACCACACCGGCCAGGCCGCCGAGTCCGGAGAGCAGCAGGGACTCGGTGACGAACTGGATGCGGACCTGTCCGCGGGTGGCGCCCAGGGAGCGGCGCAGGCCGATCTCGTGACGGCGCTCCAGCACTGAGATGATCATGGTGTTGGCCACCCCGACGCCACCGACCAACAGTGCCACGCCGCCCAGTCCGAGCAGCAGACTGTCGAATGCGCCCTCGGTCGCGGCCTTGGCCTGAAGGGCTGCGGACGGGCTGGAGACCTTGACGTTCTGCGGATTCTGCGGGTCGGCGGTGCGTGCGAGGAGCTCGCGGACCGACTCGACGGAGGCATCCGAGGAGCGTTCGTAGATCTGGGTGGGGTGGCCGTCGAAGTCCAGGAGCGTGCGCGCGGCCTCCCAGCCCACCAGCGCGGACCGTTCGATCTCGGGCGCCAGCGGAATCGGGTCGAGGATGCCGATGACCGTGAAGTACTGGCTGCCGATGAACACTTGCTGACCGGGTCCGGTGATGCCCAGGCGTTCGGCGGCGACGCTTCCGAGCACCACCGAGGGGTAGCGTCCGTTCGCGTCGTTGAGCCAGGTGCCCGCACCGATCGTGCCGCGCAGAGCCTTCAGCAGATCCTCGCCGGCGGCTTTCACGGCGAGACCGGAGGTGTCGCTCTTGGAGATCTTCTCGCTGCGCCGCACCGTCGGTTTCAGGTCTCCGGTCGCGCCGACGTGCTCGACGCCGGGGATGCGGCTGATCATGCCCAGTGCCTCCTCGGGCAACTGGGCTGCTTTACCGCTGAACATGTCCTCGCCGGGGGCGACCTTCAGCATGTTGGTGCCCAGCTTGTCGAGCTGCTGGAGCAGTTGGGCCTTGCTGGAGGCGGAGATGCCGACCACCGCGATCATCGTGGCGATGCCGATGGCGATGCCCAGTGCGGACAGTACGACGCGCATCGGCCGGGAGCGCAGGCCCGCCGAACCGACGTGGAGGACGTCGCGGGGGCCGAGGCGGGCCGGGGTCAGTCGGTCGCGTGGCATTGTTCCTCGCCTTCTGCCGGCTTCGGCGCTCCGGTGTGCGTGTCCTCGACGACCCGCCCGTCGCGGATGCGGACCTGGCGCGGCAGGGCGTCGGCGATCCCGCTGTCGTGGGTGATCACCGCGATGGTGGCTCCGTCCGCGTTGAGGTCGTGCAGCAGCTGCATGACGGCTTCGCCGGAGGCGGAGTCCAGGGCACCGGTGGGCTCGTCCGCCAGCAGGAGGTCCGGCTCGCCCACCACCGCCCTGGCGATGGCCACCCGCTGTCGCTGTCCGCCGGACAGCTCGTGCGGGCGGTGGTGCATCCGGTCCCCGAGCCCGACACGTTCCAGCGCGGTGGTCGCGCGCTTGCGGCGCTCGGCCCGCGTCAGGCCGGAGTAGAGCAGGCCCTCGGCGACGTTGTCCCGGGCGCTGACCCCGGCCACGAGGTGGAAGGACTGGAAGACGAAGCCGATGTGCCGGGCGCGCAGTGCGGACAGCCGACGGTCGGAGAGGGCCGCGATGTCGTGGCCCGCGATGGCGACGGTGCCGGCGGTGGGGCGGTCCAGGGTGCCGACGATGTGCAGGAGGGTGGACTTGCCCGAACCGGAGGGGCCGACGATGGCGAGCAGCTCCTCGCGTTCGATGCACAGATCCACCCCGCGCAGCGCCGCGACCCCGCCCGGATACTCCTTGGTGACCTGGTTCAGTTCGACGACGTTGGTCATGTGTTGGGCACTCCGACCTTCATGCCTTCCGTGAGACCGGATCCGCTGACCTCGACCCTTCCCTGCCCGAACAGGCCGAGCTTGACGGGAACTTCGCGGGCCTTCCCGTCTTCCACGACCTGGACGCCGAAGCCGCCGGCGGGCAGGGCGAGCAGCGCGTTGACCGGGACGGTCAGTACGTTCTCGTGCGTCTCGCCCTTGAGCTCGACGGTGACCGGGGCCTGGTCGATGCCCTTGACCTGCGACGGATCGTCGAAGGTCACCCGTGCAGTGACCTTGGCGGACTGATCCTGCCCGCCGCCGCCCTGGTCCTTCTCATCCGAACCGGCGCTGCGGTCGACGGAGGCGACCTTTCCCTTGGCCTTGTCACCGCCGGGGAGGTTGATCTCCACACCGGTACCGGGCTCGGCGAGCCCGGCATCGGAGACGTCGAGCTTGATCTGTACCTCGCGCTCGGCCCCGGTGACGGTCAGCACCGGGCGGCCCGGGCCCGTCCGGTCGCCGACGGCCGCCTCCTTCTTCTTGACCCGCACCGAGCTCGGTGTGAAGGCGATCTGGTCGGGGCCCGTCTCACCGGTCTGCTGCAGGCCGTGCGACTTCTGCCAGCGTTTGAGCGCCTCCGCCGTGCCGGAGGTGAACTCCTCGTCGACGGTCAGGCCCGCCCCGTAGCCGAGGGCGCGGAGGTTCTGCTTCAGCTGCCGGACGTCCGGCCCCTTGTCCCCGGCCTTCAGCGTCCGGTACATGGGCCGCTCGCCGTACAGCAGCCAGACCTTGCCGCCGTCGGCCTCGTAGAGCGCCTCGTTCTGCTTGATCACCGCGCCGTTGTCCGGGAGCCAGGTGAGGGTGCCCTCGGCGCCGCCGTTGAGCTTGCGCTCCTCGGAGTAGCCGAGGGTTCCGTCCACCCGGGTGCGGCTGCTCAGATCCTGCCGCTTCACCGTGTCGGTCTTCTGCGGCAGGCCGTCCGTGCGCCGCTCCTGGCCCCTGGTGTCGTCACCGCTCACCGAGACGGCCGCTGCCCCGCTCACCAGTGCGCCCGCCACGACCAGCGAGGCGATCACGTACTTTCCGGGACGCCTGCGCTCACTCACCGTTCTGCTCATTGCACGCCTTCTGGGCCTTCTCCATCTTGTCCTGGCTCACATTGGCGCCGCCTCCCACCTGGCTGGTCAGCCGGCCGTCCTTCATCTCCGGGTCCGGCATGTCGATACCCTGCTCACGCATGCACTTCGCGAACTTGACGGCCTCGTCGAGGGCCTTCGCCTGCTCTTCCTGGCTCATTTCCTTCGCAGCACCGGGCAGGTCCTTGCAGGCCTCCTGCGCCTTCTTGAACACCTTCTCGTCCCTGACCTGGACGCCTGCGGCGTGATTGCCCTCCGGCTCCTGCACCTCCACACCGTTGTCACGCAGACACTGGCGGTACTTGTAGCCGTCGTCCTCCTTCGTGTCCTTACCGGACGCGCCCGAGCCCTGAGCACTGCTGCCCTTGCCGGAATCCACACCACCTCCGGTGCAGCCGACAGCGAACAACGCCAGACCCGCGACGAACGCAGCCGCCATGCCGTGCTTGACACTCCCCATGGAATTCCTCCGTATCCGAGACCCGATGGCCGACGGAAGGAGGCTGACACAAGCCCGCATTTCGTCTCTCTTAGCGAAAGCGCTTACATCGACGAAATGTCGCATCAGGTACACATGGATGTCATGCGTGTACTGATCGTGGAGGACGAGGAATTCCTGGCGGACCTGATCGCCGAGGGACTGCGGCGCGACGCCCTCACCGCCGACGTCGCCTACGACGGCTGGGAGGCACTGGACCGGCTGCGCCTGGGCGACTACGACGTGCTCATCCTCGACCGCGACCTGCCCGGCCCGCACGGCGACGAGATATGCCGACACGTCGTCGAAGCGCGCCTGCTGACCCGGGTGCTGATGCTCACCGCCGCCGGTTCCGTCAGCGAGCGCGTCGAAGGTCTCGGCCTGGGCGCGGACGACTACCTCTCCAAGCCCTTCGCCTACGAGGAACTGCTCGCCCGCGTCCTGGCCCTGGGCCGCCGCACCCGGCCCGCCCTGCCGCCCGTGATCGAACGGGCGGGCGTCACCCTGGACACGGCCCGCCGCCAGGCCTTCCGCGACGGCCGCTACCTCGCACTGTCCCGCAAGGAATTCGGGGTGCTGGAAGTGCTGATGCGCGCCGAGGGCGCGGTCGTCAGCGGCGACGACCTGATCGAGCAGGTCTGGGAGGAGAACAGTGGCTACCGCGCCAACGCCGTCCGGGTCACCCTCAGCAAACTCCGCGCCAAGCTGGGTGAACCCCAGGTCATCGACACCGTGCCCGGCCACGGCTACCGCATCAGTGGAGCCACGTGAACCGGCCGTCCACACCGCGCACACGACGCATGCGGCTGCCCGGCGGCGAACGGGTCCGGCTGACGGCGCTCTACGGCGGACTGCTCGTGCTGGCCGGAGCCATGCTCATCGGCCTGATCAACTTTCTCGTGACCCAAGACCTGTACACCACCATCCGTACAGCCGTGGCACGGTCTCCGGCCGATATCCCCGAGGGCTCTGATCCCTCCCTCTACGTCTCCGCCGGACGCGTGATTCCAGGGCCCGTCCCCGCTCAACGCGACCAGGGAACCTCCGAGACCATCACGGTGTTCACACAGGCCGCTGAACAGGCCGCCCAGAACCGGCTGTTGACCGTCTCACTGGTCACCCTGGCCGTCTTCGCCATCGTCTCCGTCGCGCTGGCGTGGTGGATGGCCGGACGGGTGCTGCGCCCAGTGGGGGTGATCACCCGTACCGCCCGGCGACTGTCCGGGGAGAACCTCCACGAGCGCATCGCCCTCGAAGCCCCCGCGGGCGAGCTCAAGCAACTCGCCGACACCTTCGACGACATGCTCGACCGCATGGAGCACCTGGTCGGCGCGCAGAAGCGGTTCGCCGCCAACGCCGCGCACGAGCTGCGCACGTCGCTGGCAGTGCAGCGGGCGGCGGCGGAGATCGGGCTGGCCACCTCCGACCCGGAGGCCGTCGCGCGCATCCGGCGCAAGCTCATCGAGGTCGCCGACAGCAGCGAACGGCTCATCGAAGGCCTGCTGCTGCTCTCCGTCTCCGATCAGGGCCTGGACCACCGCGAACCGGTCGTCCTGGACGAGCTCGTCCGTTCCATCACCGCCGAGTACGCCGTCTCACAGCAGGCCCGCGGCCACGGCATCACCGTCCGGTCCCGGACCACGCCCGTGACGGTGCAGGGCGACCCGGTACTGCTGATGCACCTCGTGCGCAACCTCGTCGGCAACGCCCTCCGGTACAACCACGACGGCGGCCACGTCACGGTCACCGTGCACGGTCGGGCGCTGGAGGTCGACAACAGCGGCCCCCATGTGCCGCCGGAGACCGTTCCGTATCTCTTCGAGCCCTTCCGGCGCCTGGAGGAGCGCCGGCACGCCGCCGGCGAGGGCGCCGGCCTGGGCCTGTCCATCGTCGCTTCGATCGCCCGCGCCCACCAGGCCCGCACCGACGCCGAGGCGAATCCGGACGGCGGACTGACCATCCGCATCGTCTTCCCGAGCCCCGGGTGACAACCCGCCGCCGGACAGTCGCACCACGGCCCTCCCGACGCAAGGCTTTGTCAGTGCCGACCGCCATGATTCCCGCATGATCGACACCGCCGCTCCGCTGTCCTCCCCGTCCGCGTACGCCGACGCCGTCGCCACCGCCGTCCAGGCCGCCGCCGCGTACTACGCCGACGGCTCCACCCCGCTCGGGGACGACGAGTACGACGCCCTGCTGCGGGCCATCGCCGCCTACGAGAGCGCCCACCCGGGCCAGTCGCTGTCCGACTCGCCGACCGGAAAGGTGGCCGGCGGCGCCGTGACCGGCGACGTCCCGCACAGCGTGCCGATGCTCTCGCTGGACAACGTGTTCTCCGCCGAGGAACTGGAGTCCTGGGCCGCCGGACTGGAACGGCGCCTGGGCCGGCCCGTCGCCGCCTGGTGCGTGGAGCCCAAGCTCGACGGCCTCGCCATCGCCGCCCGCTACCGCGCCGGGCACCTGCAGCAGGTGATCACCCGCGGCGACGGCCTCGCCGGCGAGGACATCACCCACGCCGCCGACGCCATCCTCGGCCTGCCCGCCGAACTGACCGAGCCCGCCGACATCGAACTGCGCGGCGAAGTCCTGCTCACCCAGGACCAGTTCGAGCACGCCAACCGGGTGCGCGCCGACCACGGCGCCACCCCCTTCGCCAACCCGCGCAACGGCGCCGCCGGCACCCTGCGGGCCAAGGACCGCCCCTACCGGATCGAGCTGACCTTCTTCGCCTACGACGCCATCGGCCCCGAGGACCTCGCCCACAGCACCCTCCTGGAACACCTCGCCGCCCTCGGCGCCAACACCGCCGCCACCACCGCCGCCCGCCCGCAGCACTGCGCGGGCACCACGGAGGTCCAGCAGCGCATCGAGGAGATCGCCGCGCTGCGCGCCGAGCTGCCGTTCGGGATCGACGGCGTGGTGGTCAAGGCCGACCTGGCCGCCGACCGGGCCGAGGCCGGCTCCGGCTCGCGCGCGCCGCGCTGGGCGGTGGCCCGCAAACTGGCCGCCCAGCACAAGGTCACCCGGCTGCTCGGGGTCGAGTGGAACGTCGGCCGCACCGGGATCATCGCCCCGCGCGCGGTGCTGGACCCGGTGGTGATCGACGGCGTCACCGTCACCTTCGCGACCCTCCACAACCCCGCCGACATCGAACGGCGCGGGCTGATGATCGGCGACCAGGTCTTCGTCTACCGGGCCGGCGACGTGATCCCCCGGGTGGAGGCCCCGGTCCTCGACGCCCGCACCGGAGCCGAGCAGCCGATCGCCTTCCCCGAGGCGTGCCCGCGCTGCGGCGACGCCATCGACACCACCGAACAGCGCTGGCGCTGCATACGCGGCCGCAACTGCCAGGCCGTCGCCTCCGTCCTCTACGCGGCCGGCCGCGACCAGCTCGACATCGAGGGCCTCGGCGGCACCCGCGCCGTCCAACTCGTCGAAGCCGGCCTGGTCACCGACCTGGCCGACCTGTTCACCCTCACCCGCGAGCAGCTGCTCACCCTGGAACGGATGGGGGAGACCAGCGCCGACAACCTGCTCGCCGCGATCGCCGCCGCCCGCACCCAGCCGCTCAACCGGGTCTTCTGCGCCCTCGGCATCCGGGGCACCGGACGGACCATGTCCCGACGGATCGCCGCGCACTTCGGCAGCATGGCGGCGATCCGGGCCGCCGACGCCGAGACCCTGGCCGGCGTCGACGGCATCGGCACCGAGAAGGCCCGCGTCGTCGCCGCCGAACTCGCCGAACTCGCCCCGCTGCTGGACCGCCTCGCCGCCCTCGGCGTGGGCACCGCCGTCACGGCCCCGGCCGCCACCGCCACGGCGGCGGGGGAGAGCGGCACCGGCGACACCGGCGGGGACGGCGGCCCGCTCGCCGGCGAGGCCGTCGTCGTCACCGGCAGCATGACCGGCGCCCTCGCCGACCTCTCCCGCAACCAGATGAACGAACTGATCGAACGCGCCGGAGGCAAGGCCTCCTCCTCGGTCTCCAAGCGCACCACCCTGCTGGTCGCGGGCGAGAAGGCCGGCTCCAAGCGCGCCAAGGCCGAGGAACTCGGCATCCGCATCCTCACCCCCGAGGAGTTCGCCACCCTGGTGGCCTCCCACCTGCCGGCCTGACCCCGGCCGCATCGTCAACCACCAGCACCGGAAGGGCCGTTGGGTGGCCGACCGGCGGCCCCCGCCCCGTCCGAGGGTCCGGCCGGCCGGGCGGACCCTCGCGTTCCCGCCGACCCGTCAGGCCGAGGGCACGTCGGCGGACTCCACCAACCGGAACACCGAGACCTCCCAGCCGAACCCGACCACCAGCCGGTTCGCCGGGGCCGCGGCCAGCGCGTGGACCGGCATCGGCAGCACCAGGCCGGGGCCGACCTGGTGAAGCGTGGCCAGGTCCCAGGTCCGTACGGTGCCGTCCCCGCCGCCGGTGACGAGGGCCGGACGGCCCGCGACCTGAGCGACGACCATCGCGGTGACGTCGTCGTCGGCGGCGCGCAGGGGCGGGCCGACCAGGGCGCGGGTGGTCAGGTCCCAGACGTGCACCAGGCCGTCGTCGCTGCCCGCCGCCACGACCGGGCGGCCGTCGACCACCGCCGTCGCCACCGCCTCGATGCCCGGCCCGTCGTCCGTGTCGTCCGGTTCCCCCGCGTCGTCCAGATCGTCCTCGTCCTCCGGCTCTTCCTCGTCCTCCGTGTCCTCCGGCTCCTGCGCGTCGTCGTCGCCGCGCGGCGAGGCGCCCGGGAGCCCGATCGGCTCGCCGACCGGAGCGCCGGAGGCGAGCTCCCACACCCGCACCGTCCCCTCGTCCGCGGTGACCGCGACCGCCCGGCCGTCGACCACCGCCGTGGCCACCGCGGTCACGTCGGACTCGTGTCCGGCCAGGGGCCCGTGGAGGGCCTCCCCGGTGGCGAGGTCCCAGATCCGGACGAGGCCGTCCGTGTCCCCGGTGACGGCGACCGGCCGGCCGTCCAGCACCGTCGCCGCCACGGCGCCCACGTGGCTGTCGTGGACCAGCGGCGAACCCACCGGGCTGCCGGTGGCCGGATCCCACAGCCGGGCCTCCTCGTCGTACGGCTCGATGGTGACCACCACGGGCCGGCCCTCGACCACCGCCGTCGCCATCGCCTTCACCGGCTCCCGGCGGCCGGTGAAAGGGGTGCCCGCCTCGGCGCCGGTGGCCAGGTCCCACAGGCGTGCCGAGCCGTCCCAGGCGCTGCTGACCACCAGCGCGGTGCCGTCGACCTCGACCGTCGCCGCGGCGGTCAGCTCGCCACCGTGCCCGGGAAGCGGGTCGCCCACGGACCGGCCGTCGACGGCCGGGTCCCAGCGGTGCACCCTGCCGTCGTCGGCACCGACGAGCACCACCGGCCGCCCGTCCTCCGTCACGGTCGCGGCCAGCGCCCGGGTCCGGCCGTGGGGCCCGGCGAAGGCCTGGGCGAGCTGCCGTCCGGTGGCCGGGTCCCACAGCCGCACCAGGCCGGACCCGTCGCAGGTGACCACCGCCGCCCCGGCCCCGGTGTCCGCCGCCGCCACCGTCTGCGGCCACTCGCCGGCGGCGACGAGGCGCTCGCCCAGCTGCCGGCCCGTCACCAGGTCCCACAGGGTGGTCGTGCCGTCCGGACCGCCGACGGCCACGGTCTCCCGGCCGTCGACCACCAGCGCGGCCAGCGCCTGCACCGAGCCGGTTCCGGTGGCCAGCGGTGCCCGCAGCTGACGCCCCTTCGCGAGGTCCCACACCCGCAGCGTCCCCCCGAAGTCGGCGGTCACCGCCACGGGCCGGCGGCCGAACACCGTCGTGGTCATCGCCGCCGGCCTGTCCCGGTGGGAAGCGGCGGAACCGGCCGGCTCGCGCATCGGCTTGCCGACCGGCTCGCCGGTGGCCAGGTCCCAGACCCGCACGCTCCGGTCGTCGCCGCAGGTGACGGCCACCGGGCGGCCGCGCACCGTCGCCGTGGCCACCGAGGTCACCCAGTCGGTGTGCCCGGCCAGCGGCGGGTGCAGGAGCCGGCGCGTCGTCAGGTCCCAGACCCGTACGTCCTCGTCGGTCCCGGCCGACACCGCCACCGCCCGGCCGTCCAGTTCGGCCGTCGCCACGGCGTGGACCGGCCCGACGTGGCCGGTCATCGGTTCGCCGACCGGCTCGCCGGTGGCCAGGTCCCACAGCCGCACGGCGCCGTCGTCCCCGCCGCTGACCACGACCGTGGCACCGTCCACCGCGACCGGCCCCACAGCGACCGCCGACACCCCCTTCCCGTGACCCGCCACGCTCCAGCGGCAGCCGCCCAGTTGGGCGCCGCTGGCCCACTCGACGCGCCGGCGCGGGAAGCGCTCGTCCGCCACCGGGACGGCCTCGATCCGCGCCAGCAGCTCCTTGTCCCCGTACCGGGCGGCGTCGAGCGCCAACAGCTGGCGGCGCACCTCGGCGCCGGCCCCCCGGTGCCGCTGGGCCGAAGCCTCGTACACCGCGGCGCCCAGGCGCCCGAAGCCCCAGGCCTCGGGAAGCAGGGCCAGCACGGTCGCCGGGTCGGCGTTCACCAGGAACCCGGCGTCGGCGAACGGGATGGAGCCCAGGTAGACCGCGACGGACCGGCGCAGTTCGGGATCCGGCCCCGCGGCCGAGCGCAGCCACAGCGCCACGGCCTCCTCGACCTGGCCGTCCTCGGACAGCATCACCCCGAGCCGCTCCTCGGCCAGCTGGCGGTAGGGGTCGACCTCCGACGTGACCGCGCCGCGCAGCAGCCGGTGGGCCTCCGCCCGGTCGCCGCGGAAGCGCGCCTGGTCGGCCGCGTCGATCGCCGCCGCGGTGCCGACCATGTCCTCGGCCAGCCGCGGAGGCAGCGCGGACAGGTCCACCAGCTCCCCGGGACGCGTCCACGCCCGCGGGTCCTCGTCGACGGGCCGGACGGGTGCGCCGTGCCCGGCCTGCGCACGGCGGCCGCCGAACAACCGGCCTATCCAGCCGCGCTGCTCCCTCGATCCAGTCATCGCTCCCCCAACTCCGGTACCGGTCCGGATCAGCCTACTGATTCGCCCCGGACGCCGATCCGCTCCCGGCCGGGCGGCCGGAACGTGACGGTCCGCCCGGAGGGCGCCGGCTGCGACCCTGACGGCTTCCTCGACGGCGACACCGCCGGCCTCGGCGCAGCTCCCGCGAGGGCCGGAAGGGCAGTGCGGGGCATCGTCCGGGGACGGCGCGGCCGCCCCCCGTAACGGCCGCCCCCGAAACAGCAGCCGCGCAACAGCAGCCCCCCGGAACGACCGCCCCCGGAAGGTCGACCCGGGGCGTAGGACCAAAAGCCGATGGCCCCCCGGCCCGCGCCCGGATGAAATGGCCGGATGGACCACGCGCCACACCCCGAGCAGCCGCACCCCGGACTCACCGCCGCCCAGCGGACCGCCTACCTCGACCGCATCGCCCTCCCCGACCCCGGCACGCCCTCCCCGGAGGCCCTCGCCCGGCTCCAGCTCGCGCACCTGCGCACCGTCCCGTTCGAGAACCTGAGCATCCACCTCGGCGAACGCGTCGACCTCGACCCCGGCGCCCTCCTGGCGAAGGTCGTGACCGGCCGCCGGGGCGGCTTCTGCTACGAACTCAACGGCGCCTTCGCCGAGTTGCTCACCTCACTCGGCTACCGGGTGAGCCTGCTGGCCGCCCGCGTCCACGACGGCGAGCGGCTCGGCCCGCCGTTCGACCACCTCGCACTGCGGGTGGACCTCGACGAGCCGTGGCTGGTCGACGTCGGCTTCGGCCGCTTCAGCCGCACCCCGCTGCGCCTGGACGAGCGAGGCGAACAGGCCGACGCCGAGGGCGCGTTCACCCTCGTTCCGGTCGGCGAGCACGGCGACCTGGACGTCCTGATGGGCGACGCACCGCAGTACCGCCTGGGCCTGCGCCCGTACCAGCTCGCCGACTTCGCCCCGACCTGCTGGTGGCAGGCCACCTCGCCGGACTCCCACTTCACCCGCTCGACGGCCTGCTCGCTGCTCACCGCGGACGGCGGCCGGGTGACCATCAGCGGCAACCGCCTGATCACCACCACCCCGGCCGGCGAGCGCACCGAGCGGACCCTCACCGACGGCGAGGCCCTCGCCGCCTACCGCACCCGCTTCGGCATCGCGCTGGAGCGCCTCCCGGCCCTCCCGGGCTGAGGACGCGTACAAGTGCCTTGGCCGCAGAGAGGCGAGCCCCGGCGTACCAGGTCGTCAAACCGCCCCGAGCGCCGCGGCCACGGCCTCGCGCACCGTTCCTTCGGCAGGGGCGGGCCTGCCCGTAGCAGCGGCCATTTCCGCAAGCGAGGTCATTGCCACCTCGGGAAGCCCGCAGGCCGTGAACGCCGAGAACGCCGCCAGGTCCGGTGCGATGTTCAGGGCGAACCCGTGGCTCGTCACGCCGCCACGTATCCTCATGCCGATCGAGGCGACCTTCTTGTGCTCCGGCGTCCAGACCCCGACCAAACTCTGGGCCTTGGGCGGGGTGTCGCGTCGGACGGCCTGCAGACCCAGCGAGTCCAGGGCGCTGACCAAGCCGTGCTCCAGCCAGCGCACGATGTCCCCGGGGCCGCGCTCACGGAGATTGATCACCAGGTAGCCGATCAGCTGTCCCGGTCCGTGGTAGGTCGCCTGACCACCCCTGTCCACCTCCACCAGAGGAATCCCGGTGTGCGCAGGCAGTTCATGACGCGGTGTCCGGGCACTGTAGGTGATCACTGGAGGATGAGTGAGCAGTACCAGCCGATCCGCGATCAACCCCGCTTGACGCTGTCGGACCCAGGTGCCCATCTGCTCAACCGCTTCGACGTAGGGAATCTCACCCAGATCAACCCGTTCCAGCTCGCGCTCGCCCACACCCGACCCTCTCGGTGCCAAACCCACTCAGTGACTCCTCCCCCGGCTGAGGCCGGGGGCTTCTCGCTAACCCGGGCGGGCGTTGCGACGGGCCAGCCCGGCCCGGAGGACGTTGACGGCTCCCACCGTGTCGGCGTGCGCCCGGTGGCCGCAGCCGGTGCAGTGGAAGGTGTCCTGGGTGGGCCGGTTCTCCGCCGCAACATGCCCGCATGCGGGACACGTCCGGGAGGTGTTGCGGGGGTCCACGGCGATCACTTCCCGTCCGGCGCTTTCAGCCTTGGCGTGCAGGATCGTGAGGAACACCCCCCATCCGGCATCCGATATCGAGCGATTCAACCCCGCCTTGGCCGCAGCCCCGTTGGGGAGAAAGACACCCGGCCGCTCGGGATCAGGCCTCGGCGCGGGGGCCTTGACCATGCTGCGGATCCTGAGGTCCTCGTGCGCGATGAAGTCATGCTCCCGCACGAGATCGAGGGCGGTCTTGTGCGCGTGGTCGAGCCGTTGACGGCGGACCTTGCGGTGCAGCCGCGCGACGCTCTCCACGGCCTTGCGGCGGCGGTTGCTGCGGCGTTTGCAGCGGGAGAGGGCCTGCTGGGCGGCTTCGAGCTTCGCGGCGGCTGTCCGGCCGTGGCGGGGGCTGGGAACGAACCCGCCATCGGAGTCGGCGAGGAAGCTGGCTATGCCCATGTCGATGCCGACCACCGCACGGTGCCGGTTGACCTTGACGTGCCCAATGCCCTGGAAACGGACACGGGTCACCGCATCGTGCGGGGTTGAGTCCCAGCGGCAGCCGTCGCCGTCCTTGGGGAAGTCCACCGTGTCGAACCGGTTCACGCCCCGAAAGCGCGGGTATCCGGGTTTCCCGCCGGACGTGACCCGGCGGAAGAACGCCGCGAACGCCTTGTCCAGTCGTCGAAGCGTCGCCTGCTGGGAGGAGAAGGACCAGCGGCCCTGACACTCCGGGTCGAACGCCCGGATCTCCTTCAGCTGCGCGGACTGGTCACCGTACCGGACCGTCGTCCCGGAGACATGCCGCCAGGCATCACGCCGTTCCTGCAGCGCCCCGTTGTAGAGCGAGCAGTGATCCCGCAGCATCTCGGAAAGTGCTTGCTGCTGGCCCACGGTGGGCCGCAGCAGGAACTTGTACGCACGAATCAACACGACCCACCCCCTCCACCGGCTCGCCAATCACCATGCCACACGCCACTGACAGAAGACACCACGAACGTTCTGCCACGCAGGGATGCGGCGGCGCTCCGCGCCGCCGACCTCAGGATTGGATTCCCTCCCCGGCTGAAGCCGGGGATACCCTCCGAAGATCAGGGATGGACAGGCCGAGCGTACGCCGAACGAAGATGCGGCCAGGGCGAGCATTGCCCGACGTGGCACCTGGCGGCCGCCGTCGCGCAGCAGAAGCAGGTCGCGGCCGTGGGCGAGGGCGCCGCCGTCGACCGCGAGCGCCGAAAGGTACTGGTCGCCACGGGCGTCAGTGTGGCACCCACCCCCGACACCCTGGCCGCCCCGCGCACCCCGGGGCGAGCTGAGGACCCGGGCCCGTCCGCCGATTCTCCGTTGATCACCCCCGCCCTGACCTGGCACGATCGTCCGCACGGGGGGATGGCGACGGGCCGGCGCGGACGCCGTCCGCGAAGGAGGACACGGTGGAGACCACGGAGCGGGACGCGGGCTGGGCGGGGGTGCGCGAACAGGTGCTGGCCCTGCGGACGGCGCCGTTCGCGGCAGAGGTGTTCGGCGCCCGGCGGGCGTCGGGGCACGGCTTCCTGCTGGAGGCACCGCTGGAGGAGACCGAGCTGGCCGACGCGGAGGCGCAGTTCGGCGTCCGCCTCCCGCCGGACTACCGCTCCTTCCTCCTTGAGGTGGGCGCCGGCGGAGCAGGCCCGCACTACGGGCTCTTCCCGCTGCGGCGCGACCGGCAGGGCTGGCACTGGAGCGAGGACGGTGTCCGCAGCGACGGTGCGCTGCTCGCGCGGGACTTCCTGTCGGCGCAGGAGCGCACGCGACTGGAGGAGGACCTCGACGCCCGCGAGCCGGTCGAGGCGGACTTCCCCGACGACGAGTCGTACCGTGCGGCGTTCCGGGCCTGGGACGCCGAGTGGAAACGCCTGGACCAGCGGATCACGGCCGGAGCGATCCGCCTCGGCCACGAGGGCTGCGGCTACTACACCTGGCTGGTCGTCACCGGCCCGGAGCGCGGCACCCTCTGGTTCGACGGCCGCGCGGCCGACCTCTCGCTGACCCCGCTCACCAGCGGGGCCGACCGGCTCGGCTTCCGCGGGTGGTACCTGGACTGGCTGGCCCGAGCCACCCGGACGGCACACGGCCGGTGAGCCCGACGCCGGCCGACGCCGCCCGGCCGAAACGGACGGGTGCGCCGTCATCGGCCGTCAATCCACGGTTTATCGCGCTGCCGCAGAGTGTCCCCCGGCCGCAGGAGTGCCCTGCGGCCGAGATCGGGGGCCTCGTGGGAACGTACGCCAGGACCGCCGGTGCCGCGACGGCCGGTGGCAGCGGCACCAACGCCACCGCCGAGTTCTCCGCCTGGGGCCGGTAGCCACCGCACCACGGGAGCACCCCACCGTGGTGAACACCCGCTACCCGCCCCGAACGGCAGGTAGCGCCCCGGCCGGCCCGACCTCCGTCGGACCGGCCGGGCCCGTCCCGACCGCCACCCGGCCCGGTCCGGAACGCCGCCTCTGCCGGTGGCGAATCTGCGGCGGGCAGAGAAACCGCATCCGGGGGCCGCCCCGGGCCAAGAGTGGAGTCGACGGCAAACCGCCCCGACGAGGAGAGCAGATGACTCCACTCACCACGCCCCCGCCCCGCGCCGCGGAGGGCGACACGCAGCCCAGCGCCTTCGACGACCACCTCGCGGCGCAGCTGCTCGCCCAGCGGATCGTCCTGCTCGGCACGCAGGTCGACGACGTGTCGGCCAACCGGGTGTGCGCGCAGCTGCTCCTGCTGTCGGCCGAGGACCCGCGCACCGACATCAGCCTGTACATCAACAGCCCCGGCGGCTCGGTCACCGCGGGTCTCGCCATCTACGACACCATGCGGCTCATCCCGAACGACGTCTCGACGCTGGCGATGGGTTTCGCCGCCAGCATGGGCCAGTTCCTGCTCACCGTGGGGGCGTCCGGCAAGCGGTTCGCCCTGCCGAACGCGCGGATCATGATGCACCAGCCCTCGGCGGGCATCGGCGGCACCGCCGCGGACATCGAGATCCAGGCGGAGAACCTCCAGTTCACCAAGAAGGCCATCGAGCGGATCACCGCCGAACACACCGGGCAGAGCGAGGAGACCATCGCGCGCGACGGCGACCGGGACCGCTGGTTCACCGCCGGACAGGCCAGGGAGTACGGGATCGTGGACCGGGTGGTGGAGTCGGTCGCCGACATCCGCCCGGCCGCCTCCCGCCGACGGATCGGACTGTGACATGGGCTCGTACACGGTTCCCTACGTCATCGAGCGGACCGCGCAGGGCGAGCGGTCCTACGACGTCTTCAGCCGGCTGCTGAACGAGCGGATCATCTTCCTCGGCACCGAGATCGACGACTCGGTCGCCAACGTGGTCATCGCCCAACTCCTGCACCTGGAGGCGGAGAACCCGGAACGGGAGATCTCGATCTACCTCAACTCGCCCGGCGGATCGTTCACTTCACTGATGGCGATCTACGACACGATGACCTTCGTGCAGGCGCCGATCTCCACCTTCTGCGTCGGCCAGGCGGCGTCGACGGCGGCGGTGCTGCTGGCCGGCGGAGACCCCGGGCGACGGTTCGTGCTCCAGCACGCACGGGTGCTGCTCGGCCAGCCGGCCAGCGGCGGCCGGCAGGGGACGGTCTCCGACCTCAGCCTCGCGGCCAAGGAGATGGTCCGCATCCGCTCGCAGGTGGAGGAGGTCCTCTCCCGGCACACGCACCACGACGCGGCGACGCTGCGCGCGGACATGGACCGGGACAAGGTGCTCACCGCCGAGGAGGCCGTCGCCTACGGGATCGCCGACGAGGTGCTGAGCCGGCGGCTCGCGTTCGCCTGACCGGCGCGCGGCCGGGTACGACGAGGGCGTGCCCCCGCCGTACCCGGCCACTGGTCCGGTCCGGTCAGGCGGCGAGGCAGAGGCCGTCGTACCGCCCCGTGGGCGACGTGCGTCCCCGGCCCACCAGAGCCCGGCCCTGGCCCACCCGGCTCGGGGCGGACCGGGCCAGCCCGTCCTGGGCGAGCGAGAGCAGGTCCCCGAGGCCGAGGCCCAGCGCCCGGGCGGCCGCCGCGAGCACCTCGGAGGAGGCCTCCTTGCGTCCGCGCTCCAGCTCCGACAGGTACGGCATCGAGATCCGGGCCGCCTCCGCGACGTCCTTCAGCGTGCGCTCCTGGGCGAGCCGCTCGCGCCGCAGCACATCGCCGACGACGTCGCGCCACAGCGGCTCCCTCCGCGCGGGTGCCTGCGGGGCCCCCGTCGGCCGCTGCGGAGGACGGGACGCACCGTCGGATGCGGGCGGCGAGGCCTGCGGACGCAGGGGGATGACGCGGGCTTCGTTCTGCGCATGAGTGCTCACCCCCTCAGCCTAGGGACCCGGGGCCCCGGGGGAAGAGCACGGCGTTCTGCCCTGGGTGAAGCCGCCGGGCAGGCCGCGGCCGCCGCGAACCGGCGGCCGACTCCGCGTCCTCAGGGGCGGGGTGTCCAGCCGGGCCGGGTGAGGGCGGTGTCCGCGAGGACCTCGGTCCCCTGCGTGTGGACGGACTGCAAGGGCCTGATCTTCCCGCACCTGGCCCGCACCGCCCTGCGCATCGTGGCGGACGAGCTGCGCGAGGCCGGGGTGCGGCAGGCGCACCTGGTTCAGTCCGGAGCTTCCGGGCGGCTGACGACCGGAGCCGCCTCGGGACCGCGGCGTCGGGGCCGGCGCCGGGCACCTGTATGTTGATCACTCGCCGGCCCTGTCGGTGTCCCGTCCCAGGGGGTTGACGCGCGGGTCCGGTCCGCAGTGGTGGCCGTTTCGCGCAGGCCGGGCCACTGCCGCCGGGGAGCCGGAAAAGGGAGCACGAGGACCCGGCAAGGACCTCGCCCGCGGGGCGGACGGCAGCTCATCGTCTCGACGTTCTCGAAGGATCCCGTATGACCGTTCCCGTCCCGCCCGACGGCAGCCCGCAGCCCGCCGAGGAGCCGGCCGGCACCAACCCGTGGGCGCCGCTGGACCCGGGGCAGGGCGAGGCCGCGGTCCCCGCCCCCGCCACTGCCCCCGGCCCCGGCCCCGCCGGGGCGCCCGCCCCCGGTGTGCCGTACTGGCCGCCGTACCCGATACCGGCGCCGCAGCCCCGCAACGGCCTGGGCATCGCGGCCATGGTCCTCGGGATCGTCGGTGTCGTCCTCGGCCTGGCCGTCATCCTGTTCTGGATGTCCTGGCTGCCGGCCCTGCTCGCCGTGGTCTTCGGCGCCATCGGCCTGGGCTACGTGCGCAAGGGCCTGGCGACCAACCGGGCGATGGCCCTGGCGGGCGTGATCCTGGGTGTCACCGGCCTGCTGGTCTCGGTCGGCGCCGGGGTGCTCGTCGTGGCACAGGTGCATGCGGTCGACGAGGAGCGGCGGGCGGAGGCGGACGCCGCGCGCGCCCGCTCCGAGGCCGCGACCAAGGCCGCCGAGGCACGGGCGGCGAAGGAGAGGGAGCGGATCGAGGCCGAGCGGAAGAGGATCGAGGCCGAGCAGGAGAAGGCGGCCGCGGACGAGAGGGCCCGGCGCCTGCCGTTCGGCCAGTCCTACACGTACGAGGACGGGCTGAAGGTCACGACGGCCGCGCCGGAGCCGTACTCCCCGCTCCGGACCGTGTTCGAGCCCCCCAAGGACGCCGAGATCATCCAGGTGAAGATCACCGTCGTCAACACCGGATCGCAGGAGCTCTCGCTCTACGGATCGGGGCTGCCCATCGTCAGGGACGCCAAGGGCAACCTCGTTTTCTCGCTGATCGACGGAAGCGAACGGCTGAAACTCCTCACCGGCTCGCTGGCCCCGGGCCAGGAGGCCACCGGCGTGTACGCGTACGCCCTGCCGAACAGCGCGGCCGACCGGTTCTCCGTCGACTTCACCTACGGCACCGGGCGCCAGCGCAAGAACGTCATCTGGACCGGCCCTCCCAGCTGACAAGGACAAGCGGCCGAAGACGGGAGCGCCCCGGTTCAAGTCCCGCAGGGACAACCGGCAGGCGATCCGCCTCACCGCCGATGCCGGGTGGAGAATCACCGGCGGCGGGAAGCTGCGCCTGCCGAGGACCGGCGACGCACGGGTGAAGCGGTCGCGATCGCTGCCGTCGGTGCCGTCCACGGTGACCGTGGTCAAGGACGCCGCCGGGCGGTACTTCGCCACCCACCAGGCGGGCGACGTCGTGACCTGCAACGGAGTCAGCCACCGCTGCCTCCAGGGCCGCACCGCCCAGACCGGCCGGGAACCGCCGGCCGTCCCGGCACTCCGGCAGCCCGTGCGACCCAGGTGCCCTGACACCCGGTGAAGCCGCTGCGCCGCGGTCCGTCGAAGGGGACGGACCGCGGCTCGGCCATGGGCGGACAGCCTGCCGCCGAGCCGCCGGCGGGCCCGCGCATACGGCCGGACCACCCGAGGCGCCGGCGACGCGGTCCCTACGGTGCCGCCGCCGGGCTCACGGCGCCCGACGACCGGCTGCCCGCCGGGGCGGACCGGATGGAGTCGAAGACCTGCTGCACCTGCCGCAGCGTCGGCTCGGACGGCTGCCGCAGGCAGGCCGTCATCTCGACCAGAGCTGCCCGGGCGCCGCGGTCGATGCTGCGCAGGCCGGTCAGCCTGCGGCTGCCGCCGAGCGACGTGCAGTCCTTGTCGACCCCCGTGTCGGTGAGTCCGGGCGGGGACGCGCCGAGCTCGGCGGCCGGCCCCTGGTCGTCCACCACCCGGAAGGTGAGGACGGCGCCGCCGGTGAGCAGCCGTGCGGGGAGCGGGCATCGGGCGGGATCCGCCGTGCACGACGGTCCCGCCGCGAGTGGTTGGGTGCCGAGGTAGCCGAACCGCTCCTGAGGGTCGGTGGTCACCGCGGCCAGGGTGTGCCAGTTCGCCGGCGCATCGACGACCATCTCCGGGAACAGCGGGAAGAAGATCGACGTCCCGGGCGGTCTTCCCGGCGGCGACGACGGCGGCAACGGAGACGGCTGGGCCGACACCGCCCGGGCCGGGGCGGACACGGAGCCGGCCGGCCCCAGCCCGGCTCCTCGCACGGGTGCGGGCGCGAGCGCGGGCGCGGCGGCCAGCACGGCGGCGGTGAGGCCGGCGGTCAGCCCGGCCGCGAGCCCGGCCACCCGCCGCCGGCGCCTGGCCCGGTCGACGCGGGCGAGGACGCGTTCCATCCGGTCGTCCGGCGAGGTCAGGGCCGGGACGGCCTGGTGGAGCAGGATCCGCAGTTCCTCCTCGTCGTGCCCGTCGTCGGCCGGCCCGTGCGGGTCGAACAGGTCAGTTCCACTCACGAGGTCCCCCGTCCAGCAGGAGTTCGCGGACCGGCAGCCGGCCCCGCAGGGCGGTGAGCGCCCGGTGCGTCTGGCTCTTGACGGTGCCCGTGCTGCAGCGCAGCACTTCGGCGGTCTCCTCGACGCTGAGGTCCTCGAAGAAGCGGAGCACCACCACGGCCCGCTGACGTGGCGGCAGCGACCGCACGGCCTCGGCGACCACCTGGCCGAGCACCACCCCGTCGAACGGGTCGGTGCCCGTCGGCGGCTCCGGCAGCTCGCCGTGCGGCAGTTCCCCGGTCCAGCGGCGCCGCCACCAGGAGATGTGGCAGTTCACCAGGACCTTCCGCAGGTACGCTTCGGGCCGGTTGGGGGCGATGCGCGTCCACTGGGGCCAGACCTTGGCGAGCGCCGTCTGCAGCAGGTCCTCGGCCTGGTGCGGGTCGCCGGTCAGCAGCCAGGCCACCCGCAGGAGCTTCGGCCCGCAGGCGGCGACGAACTCCTCGAAGTCCGGCGGTATCGCGTTCGTCATCCTGCCGTCCCCGCCATGGTGCCCGTGCCGTTCCCGTCTGCCGTGGCGGCCGCCCGGGCCGCTGTCTCGTTCTTCCTCTCACGGCACCTCGACGCGGTGGGAGGCGGTTCGGGTTGCCAGCCGGAGCGGGGATGCGCCGACCGTGCCGCCGAAGGCCCGCCTCCGGGCTCCGCACCGCGTCCTTGCCCGTCCGCGCCGCGGATCTGGACAGCGGTGCGGGAGTCGTCCAGTCTTCACCACCATGACGTTCCCCCAGCACTCTCCCGCTGCCGCGCGCACCGCGCTCTTCGAGGCGGTCACCGCGGTCGGCGACGAGGCCGTCGTCCTGCTCGCCGACTGCCGCGGCGGCACCCGGATTCCCGGCTCCGAGTGGACGGTCGCCGAGGCGGCCGCCCACCTGGCGATGGCCAACGAGCTGATGACCGCACTGGCCGCCGGCGAGGAACGGCCGTACGGGGACGGCACCCCGGGGTCGCTGGCCGCGGCGAACGCGGCCTCGCTGGCCGAGCGGCCCGAGCGGGACCCGGCCGTGCTCGCGGAGGAGATCGCCCGGCAGGCACGGGAGTTCGCGGCGGCGGCCGGTCCGCGCGCGGGCACCGAGCCGGTGCTGACCCCGCTCGGCCGGATGGACCTGGACACCCTCGGCGCCTACCTGCTGACCCACATGCTGGGCCACCTCTACGACATCGCCGTCGCCCTCGGCCGGCCGCACCCGATCGACCGGCAGCGTGTCGAACTGACGATGCCGTTCCTGCGAACGGCCATGCCCCGGGTGGCGGACGCCCGGACCGCGGCCGGCCACAGCGCCTGCTACCGGCTGCGGGTCCGAGGCCTGGGCGGGTTCGCGGTGACCTTCACGGACGGTGCCGTCGTGGTGAGTCAGGAGCCGCCGCGCAGCCCGGACTGCACGATCCTCGTCGAGCCGGTGACGTTCCTCCTCCTCGCGCTGGGCCGCTGCACCGCCACCGGCGCCCTCGTCCGCGGCAAGGTGCTCGCCTGGGGCCGCCGACCGTGGCTGGCCCCGGCCTTCCCCGGGCGGTTCGCCGCCCCCTGAGCCCGGGCGGCGGCCGGCGGTGCTCGCAAGGGCGCCACCCGCCCACCCCCGCCGGGCTTCACCGAGCGGGGTCCGACCGGTGGTCCGCTCCGTGTGCGCCGACGCCTGGGACGGTCACCACCGCCCCGACCCCGGACGGGACGTGCGCCACTACGTCCACCGCGACGGCCGCACCACCGACGGCAGCGCCGACCCCACCTGGTGGCTCGGCGCCGCCCCGACCGCCCCCGCCGACACCCGGCTCGCCGACGCCCGTCGGCACTGAGCCCCGCGGCCGCCACGGCGAACGCCAGGAGCGCCACCGGGATGCAGACGATCCGGGTGGCGCCGTCCCGCCGTACGGACCGGCCCGAGCGCGGACGCCATGCCGCAGGCCCTACCGGCGTCGTACCGGATTTCTGCCGTGCCCGTTCCCGGAGCCCGCACAGCGTTAGCGTTGGGTCCCATGATCGTATGGCTCAACGGCACCCACGGTGCAGGCAAGACGACGACCAGCGTGCTCGTGCAGCAACTGATCCCGGATTCACGGGTGTTCGACGCCGAGAAGGTCGGCGAGACACTCATGGACATCACGCCAGGGCTGCCCGCGACGGACAACTTCCAGCACTGGCCGCCGTGGCGGCAGCTCGTGGTCGAGACCGCTCGCCGCGTACTCGACTACACCGGCGGCACTCTGGTGATGCCCATGACCGTCCTGGTCGAGCAGTACTGGCGTGAGATCAGCACGGGCCTCGCCCAACATGCCATTCCGGTACGGCACTTCGTCCTCCACGCCGACCAGGAAACCCTCCGCGGGCGCATCGAGGGGGACACTCTTCTCGGCCCCTCGCCATTTCGTCTCGCATACCTTGAGCCCTACGCCGAGGCGGCCCGCACGTGGCTGCACGGCGAGGCCGAGGTCGTCGACACCACGCACCTCACGCCCGCCCAGGCCGCCCTGCAGATCGCCGAGGCCCTCAAGGGCTGAGGCCTGCCCGTCACGCGGAAACGGGCCCCGGCTCCGCGGTGTCGACCACCCGGGAAAGCCGCGCCTTCCCGGCGGCGGAACCCCGCCCCCGACCGCGGCCGCTAGGGTCCGTCTTCAAACCCCCGCAGGCGGGGGTTTGAAGACGGGCCCTAGCATCGCGCACATGCTGGCGCTGCTCCACACATCGTCCGTTCACGTCCCGGTCTTCGACGCGCTCCGCGACCGCGACCACCCCGGCCTGCCCCTGCGGCACATCGTGTCCGAGGAACTGCTGGCCAGGGCCCGGGCCGACGGGCCCGACGCCGTCGCGGGGGACATCGACCGGGCACTTGCTTCGACGGTCGCCGCGGGGGCCGCAGCGGTGTTGTGCACCTGCTCGACGATCGGCGGTGTCGCGGAGAGCCGGGCCGCGGTGCTGGGAGTGCCCGTGTCGCGCGTCGACCGTCCGATGGCGGCAGCCGCCGTCGCCGTTGCACCCGCCGGGGACCGGACCACGACACGCATCGTCGTGATGGCCGCACTGGCCGGCACCGTGGGCCCGACGGTGGCCCTCATCGAGGAGGAGGCCGCCCGGTCCGGCCGGCCGGTCACGGTGACGGCCACGGTGGTCGACGGTGCCTGGGACCGGTTCGAAAGCGGCGACCAGGCCGGCTATCTGACCACGATCGCCGCCGCTGTCGAGGCCGTCGACGACGCGGACGCCATCGTCCTCGCGCAGGCGTCCATGGCAGACGCCGCGCATCGGACCACGACCGCCATCCCGGTCCTGTCCAGCCCTGCCCTGGGACTCCGCGCCGCTGCCGCCGCCGTGTCGTACCCCGCCAGGAGGACCGTGTAGGCGGCCGGCGTACTCGTGCGCTGCGGTGCCGCCACCCTGCCCACCGACTGGACACCTGGATGCACATCGATCCCTGGAACCCAAGGCCTCGCCGGTGGCCCGCGGATCACCCGCGGGCCACCGGCGGACCGTCAGGGTGTCAGGCGGTAGGCGCGCAGCACGGTCTGCTCGACGGTGGAGCCGTCGGCGGCGCGTGCGGTGGCCTTGAGCGAGACGAAGCCGCCGGCGCCCGGCGGCGGGTCGACGGTGACGCGGTAGCCGCCGTCGCCGGAGGTGACCGGGGCGTCCCGCCAGGTGGCGCCGTCGTCGAAGGAGACCCGCACGCTCACGCTCGCGGTGGCCGAGGCCGGGGCGCCGCTCTGCCGTTCGACGGTGGCGAGCAGGGTGTGCTGCCGTCGCGGCGCCTGGTTGTCCGGGTCGACGGGGGCGGTGAAGCGGACGGTGTCGAGCGGCAGCGCCGTGCTGCCGGCCCGGCCGTCGGGCCCGGGGGCGACGGCGGCCGAGCGGAAGGTCCAGATGGCCTCGACGGTGCCGGACAGCGACGCCCAGGGTTCGGCCCGTACGGCCTTGGCGGTCAGCCGGTAGGCGGCGTCGGCGGCCGGGACGGCGAAGCGGGCCTGCTCCCGGTCGCTGCCGGCGACGTGCCGCCCGTCGCGTTCCAGTTCGAGGTGGACGGTGTCGTCCAGCCGCAGCGGCCACGGGGAGCCGAAGTGGCCGGGGGAGGCGTCGCTGAACAGCTGCGGGGCCAGGGTGAGGTAGCCGTCGCCGGTGCGGGCCATGGTGGCCGTGCCGCCCTGGCCCGGTGCCAGGCCCGGGCCGATGACGGCGGCGTTCCAGCGTTCCGCGCAGGTCGCGCCGGCGGCGCAGCGCACCGTGCCGACCTGGCCGATGGCGGCGGGGTGGACCATCTCGCCGCCGGGGCCGACGGCCTGACTGAAGAACGTCTCGCGGAGCTGGTCCTTGACGGTGAAGTACTCGGTGCGGGTGGCCGGCAGCGCGAAGGAGGGCTGGCCGATGGTGAGGGCGCCGAGGCCGCCGGCGGACGCGAAGCTGCTGAACTCGCCCGCGGTGCCCGGGCCCTGGGCGAAGTAGCGGGTGTTGAGCGTGGCGAGTTCGCCGGCCTCGACGGTCAGGGCCGGGTCGGGCAGCCGGCCGGTGGTGTGCACCAGCAGGTCGTAGCGGTCCGGCAGCCGTCCGTTCTGCGTGGCCGGGCCCACCTGGAGGCTCTGCGTGACGAAGTCGAGCCGGCCGGCGACGGGCCGGGCGGTGGGGACGACGTACAGGTTGCCGGGCCGGGCCAGGACCGTGGCCGAGCCCGCGCAGTCGCCTTCGGCGGGGCTTCCGGCGGTGCGGTAGCAGTAGCCCGCGGACAGCGACCAGCCGGTGGTGGCGCGGCCGGGGACGGTGACGGTCAGCTGCCGGCCCTCGCGGGCGTCGACGGCGAGCCGGGTGTCGCCGCGCAGCTCCAGCTCGGGCTGCAGGAACAGGGTCAAGGTGGCGCTCGCGGTGCCCGAGCCGGGGGTGGCCAGCTGCCCGCCGAGGTTGTAGCGGCCCTCGGGCACGCGCGCGGTGGCGGTGCCGGCGGTGAACTGCAGCTGGTAGGCGTCGCGGGTGTCCAGGTTGACCAGGCTGATCATCGACCAGGCGTTCCAGGTGCTCGGCCCCAGCGGCGCCCCGTTGCGGTCGACGGCCGTCACGGTGATGTCGTGCCGCACGGCCTCGCGGGTGAGGGCGTAGGCGGTGGTGACGGCGGCTCCGCCGGGTCCGCTCGCGCGCACCCGCCCGGTCAGCGACGCCCCCGAGGGGACGCGGGCCGGATCGACGGTCACGGTGGCCGACGCGGAGGCGCCCGGCGCGACCGTCAGGCGGGCGGGGGAGACGGTGAACGCACCGGCCGCCGCAGTGGTCTCGGCGGCCAGCTCCAGCGTGACCGGTGCCTCGCCGTCGTTGTGGTACTCGACCGTCCGGGTGAGCGGCCCGCCGCCGGGCGGGCCCTGAAGGTGGATCCCGGTGCCCTCGGCGGTGGCGTACACCTCCTGGGCGGTGGCCCGGGCGAGGTCGACGCGCCCGGCGCCCTGCTCGTACGCGCCCTGGCCGGCGGCCGGCGCCGCTGAGGAGGTGAGCGCGGCCTTGAGCTGCGGGCCCTTCCACTGCGGGTGCTGCTGGGCGAGCAGGGCTGCGGCCCCGGCCACGTGCGGGGCCGCCATCGAGGTGCCGGAGATGGCCGTGTACCGGTCGCCGACCGGCTCCTGCCCGTTCGTCCCGGCGGCCCGGGCGGCGACGATGCCGACGCCCGGCGCGGTGAGGTCCGGCTTGACGGCCTGGTCGCCGACGCGCGGACCCCGGCTGGACGAGCTGGCGAGCGCGCCGTCCCGGTCGACGGAGCCCACCGTCAGCGCGGCGTCGGCCGACCCGGGGGTGCCGACGGTGCCGGCGCGACCGCTGTTGCCGGCGGCGGCGACGAACAGGGTGCCGTAGCGGGCGGAGAGCGTGTTGACGGCCTGGGCCATCGGGTCGGTGCCGTCGGTCGGGGCGCCGGTGAGGCTCATGTTGACGATCGGAGCCCGGGCCGCGGCCCACTCCATGCCCTGGAGCACCCAGGACTCCTGGCCGTTGCCCTCGTCGTCCAGCACCCTGCCGACCAGCAGCTCGGCATCGGGGGCGACACCCTTGAACCGGCCGTCGGAGGCGGCCCCGGTCCCGGCGACGATCGAGGCGACATGGGTGCCGTGCCCGTCCGGGTCGCTGTTCACCGGCGCGTCGGCGGCCCCGGTGAAGTCGGAGGTCTCGCCGAGGGAGCCGGCCACGTCGGGATGGCCCCGGTCGATGCCGCTGTCGAGCACCGCGACCTTGACGCCCTTGCCGGTCCAGCCGGAACTCCAGGCCTGCGGGGCGCCGATCTGGGCGGTCGAGCGGTCGAGCGCCGCGGAGACCTTGCCGTCCAGCCAGACCTTGTCCACGCCGCCCGCGGCGAGCCCGGCGCCCGGTCGCGTGACCAGCTGCCACAGCTCGCCCGCCCGCGCCTTCGGGGCGCGCAGGGCCGAACCGTGCACGCTCTCCAGCGCGCGCACGGCGGTGGCGCCGGCCGGCGGCGCGGCCGCGGCCAGGCCCGGGGCGCCGGCGTGCTCCGAGCCCAGGATCAGCGGCAGTTCGGCGGTGTGCGCGTCGTCGTAGCCCTGGGCGATCAGCCCGGCGACGTCGAACAGCCGGGGGTCCAGCCGCCCGGAGTCCAGCGGCTCGACCGCGTCCGAGGGGACGAGGTTCAGCGAGCCGGGCACGCCGGAGCGCTGGAGGAAGGTCACGTCCTCGCGCCCGGGCCCGGGCCGCACGCCGGCCAGCGCCACCGCGCCGTCGGCACCGACCCGGGCGGTGACCGTGTCGCCGGTGACCAGGGTGACCTGGACCGGCCGGCCCGGCGCCGGCCCGCCCGCCTCTCCTGCGGGCGCCGGGCCGGGAGCGGCCCAGCCCGCCGGGGCGGCCAGCGTCGCGACCAGCGCCGCGCCCAGCACGGCGGCCGGCCACCGCCGGACCGTCCCTGGCCCTGGCCCATGCCTGTCGTACCTGCGGGTTCCTCGCACAGGTGTCCTCTCGCTCGGGCGGCACCACGGATCCCGGGGCCGCTCACCGGTTCTGTCGAGGAATCGACGGAACGGAGGACAGCGGAGGATGTCATCCGATGATCAGAAACCCGGCGGACCTTCCCGCCCCGCGAGATCGGCGGAAATTTTCCCTTCACCCGTGACATCCCGGCGCCGGGTGCGCTCCGTCGAGTGGGCAGAGACGAACGGAGGCACGCCCTGTGCGTAGCGCAGACCTGGAGGAGTTCCGCGGTTTCGCCGAGGGGCGGTTGCCGCACCTGCGGCGGACCGCGTACCTGATGTGCGGCGACTGGCACCATGCCGAGGACATCACGCAGACCGCACTGACCAAGCTGTACTCCGTGTGGGGAAGACGGCACCGGATCGCCAACCTGGAGGCCTACACCCACCGCGTGCTGACCCGGACCTGCATCGACCACACCCGGCGCCGCTGGCGGCGGGAGGATCCGACACCCGTGCTGCCCGACCGGCCCGGCCCGGGCACCGACCCCTCGCTCGGCCTCCAGGTCCGTACCGCGCTCGCGGCCCTGCCGCCGCGTCAACGGGCCGTGGTGGTCCTGCGGTTCTGGGCCGACCTGGACATCGCGGACACCGCCAAGGCCCTGGGCTGCACCGCCGGAACCGTCAAGAGCCACACCGCCCGCGCCCTCACCAAACTGCGCGCCCTGCTCGGCGACACCGACCCGTTCGACGAACTGGCCGCCGCCCCGACCCCCCTGAAGGAACTCCTGTGACCCACAACGACACCCTCGACCCGCAGGACGAACTGCGCACCCTCCTCGCAGCCGGACTCGGCGCCGAACCGACCCTGCGCCCCGGCACCGTCGACGCGGCGGTCGCAGCCGGACGCCGCCGCCGCGGCACCCGGCTGGCCGCCCGCGCCGGCGCCACCGTGGCCGCCACCGCCGCCCTGGCCGCCCTGGTGGCGACCCTGCCCACCGACACCACCCCCACCCCGGGCAGCCCGATGGCGGCCGCCGACCCCCTCACCGGCCCCCTCACCCTGGCCGGCGCCGCCGACGCCACCCCCGAACCGCTGCGCCCGGACTCCTTCGGCCCCGGCAGCGGCCGTGCCACCGGCTGGACCAGCGACCACCTGGGAACCACCCTGGCCTCCCTGCTCCCGGCCGGTGCCAGGACGGTGCGCGCAGGCGACATCCCGGGCCGTACCTTCCGGGTCGCCTGGCAGTCCCCGGCCGGTCCGGTGGACTTCGTCGGCGGCGCCGACCACACGGCCGACGCGCCGAAGGTCCCGTTCTGCGCCACCATCGCCCTGCCCAGGGTCACCCCGCGCCCCGGCGTGCCCGGCCCGCAGGAGGTCGCCCCGCGGGCCGACTGCCACCTGGTCGAGCTCCCCTCGGGCGCGCGCGGCGAGGCCGTGACACTGACCCCCCGGCAGGACGGCCGCGTCTCCCAGTACGTCCGCCTCCAGCGCGCCGACGGCCGGACGGTGACGCTCCAGCAGTGGGCCGAACAGCCGGACGCGGGCCTGGACGAGGCCGCCCTGCTGGCGATCGCCGACGACTCCGCCTGGCAGTTCTGACCCGCCGCCCGCGCCGGCCGACCTGGCGCCGGCCGGCGCGGGCGGCCGATCTGCCGGCGTCCTCCACGGATGCCCCAGGACACGCACCCACGACGACGAAGCGACCGCCCGGGCGCACCACGCACAACCCCATGCCGCTCGACCTCGAACGCCATGGGGTGCCCGACCTGCGGCATCCGGCCGCCGGGCGGGAGAAGGAGATCGGCGCGCGCCGCGCCCCTCCCATAGACTCTCCGGCGATCTTGACAGGCCGAGAAACAGGGGGACGGCAATTGACCGGCGGGCATGAGCGTTGGCTCAGCGACAGGCTGACCGTGAGGTCGTTCCGCAATCCCAAGAACGTGGCGAAGGCGGTCTTCCACCCGGCTTGGGTGCCCGAGTCGGTCGATCCCGCCGTGGAGTCCCTCAAACGCGTCCGGGTCATCTGCGGCGCGGTCGCGGCGATCGGTGTCTACAGCTTCGTGGAGGGCGGTTTCTCCTTCGACGGGATGCTGGAGAAGGTGCTGACGGCGAGTCTCGTCCTCCTGCTGATCACGCCACTGACGATCGGTGTGATGCTCTACGTGTGGCGGCGTACCGGAACCGTCCGCCAGCTGCGCACCCCGCTGGTGAACTCGCTCAAACTGCTGCTGCTCTTCGTCGGTTCGGTCGTGGTGATGGTGCTGACGTGGATGCTGGCGAACGGTGCTTCGCCGCTCCGTATGCTGCTGTGCCTCATGGCGGCGCTCTGGCTCACCTGGTTCGTGGGCGCCGGGGGCCTTTGCGTGTCCGACAACTTCTTCGGCACCGCGGGAGTGCACCGCTGTCTGCCGCCACTGCTCGCCACCGTGACGACGTGGCTGATGGCGCTCCCGGACCTGCTCTCCGGCGACCTGCACGGCCTCGGCCTCGCTCTGGGCGTCGTCTTCATCCTGGGCGCGCCGGTGACGGTCACGGGGATAGCCCTGCTGGAGATGAACCGCCTTCGGCGCCGCTACGGAATCCGGCTGGGCACGCATCCGGCGACCCTGCCCCTGCACGGACACACGTCTCCGAACGGCAATCCCATCGGCAACCCCTGAGCGCCGGGTCCGTAGCTCCGTACTGCCCGACCCCGCTCGCCGACCACGCCCGGCGCCTGCTGAAGGAGAGCGACCGCTCCGACCACCGGGCCGCTACAGCCGGCGGATGGCGGTCGCCCGCTTCACCCGAGGCTGACCGACGCGTCACCCGGAAGTTCGGCCGGCAGGTAGTCGTAGCCGAATCGGCCTGGCACGGCCCGGGCGAGCGCCCGGACCAGCGGGGCGGGCGGTGCGACGAAGACCACGGGGTAGTCGCGCTCGCCCCGCTCCGGTCGGACCGGCCAGGCCAGCCGTTCCCGGTTCAGGTCGTACTGCGCGTCCACCCCCTCCCGGTTGCCCCGGGCGTCCAGGCGGGACCAGCGGCCGTCCAGGTGCACGGCGTTGAGGGCATGCAGCACGAATCCGCCCCCGCCGTCCTCCAGCCGTTGGTAGCACAGGCCGGTCGGCACGCCCTGCGCCCGCAGCAGTGCGGCCAGCAGGTGGGACTTGCCGTGGCAGATCGCGTTGCGCGCGGCCAGCACCTCGGAGGCGCGGAACGCCCCGCTGTACGAGCCCGCGTCCGCGGAGTGCGCCACCTGGTCGCGGACGTGGTGGAACGCCGCTTCCGGCGTGGCCAGCCCGGCGGCCAGCCGCCGCAGCTCCGAGTGCTGATGGTCGATCACCTCGTCCGCTACGAGGTAGGCGGCGGGGTCGTCGGTCTCCGGTTGCAGGATCATGCCGTCCACGGTGCCGCGCGCGCCGTCCACCGCGGGCGGAATTCCACCCTCTGGGCAGGCCCCGGCCCTGCCACCACACCCCGCCTTGGAGCGCGGCGGCCGGCCGCGGTCCTGCGACGGCTTCGCGCCGGTGCCCGGCTGCCGTCGTGCCGGCCGGGAGGACCGGCAGCCGCGGGAAGTCCTTCGGCGCCGTTCCCGCGCCGGCCGGGTGTGGTGGCGGTCTCCACGGCGGCCGGTCGGTGTTGACTCAGCGTGGTGGCGGCGGGCCGGTCGGTGATGTTGCCGGGGCCTGGGTGGTGAGTGCGCTCACACGGGAATGCGGTGCACGACGACGGATAGTGGTGTCCGTTTTGCGCCATTTTGAGACTATTTGGTGAGTGATGGGAGGGTGTTTACGCAGGCCAGGAAGGAGCGGCGGGGATCGACGCGCTCCGGGCGCCCGACTCGCGGATCGGTAACGGTCTCTTCGGCTACGACGGTGGATCGTAGCGAGGGGGTCTTGTCGATGGGCGGCCCCACCTGGCAACAATTGCTGCATCGAGCCACTCCGGCACCTGTCCCGCCGGTGAACGGCCTACCGCCAAGCCGCCCCCCGCGACCGTTCGGCCCCTGTCCGGCCACGGTCCACAACGGGGAGTGACTCGGCCCAACCCGATTGAGGTCTTGCTCTCCATGCCCGCTTTCAAGCTCCGTATGCGTACCTCTGCCGCGATTCTTGCCGGTGCCGCCGGTGTGACCGCCCTGGGTGCCGCCGTGGTCCCGGCCGTCGCCTCGGCCGCCGATGCCTCCCCGCAGGCCATCGCCGCCCGGATCGTGCCGGCGGACCAGCTGGCCTCGTTCAGCCAGATCATCTCCCACGAGTCGGGCTGGAACGTGAC
>NZ_JBFBFA010000022.1:0-120093 GCF_040683915.1 Kitasatospora sp. NPDC093102
GGACCAGGTACACGGCCCGCGGCAAGGTCATCTGGTCCGAGCAACCGCTGACCGCACCCGAGTTCCAGTTCGAGGCGATGCTGCTGTAGCCCGGAACGCGGGCACCGCGGGTGCGGATGCGTCGCCCGCACAGGCCGCGGCCTGTGCGGGCACACCGGGGGAGGGTCACAGCTGGGGAGGTGGGTCGCCGCCGAGGAGGGTGATCAGCCGGGCGAGAAGCGCGTCGAGTTCACGGCCGACGTCGGCGATCCGCGGGTCGCCGTAGCTGGCGAACAGCAGACTGGGCTGGTCGACGGCGAGTTTGGTGTCGCCGTCGGGGTCCGCGTAGAGCAGGGTCCGCAGCGGTGCGTGCAGCATGACCGACGGGTCGTGGCGGAACATGCGTTCGGCGATGGTGTGGTTGCCCATCAGGTACTGCGTGGCCTTCCAGGAGGACGGCGAGCCGGCCATGACGGCGGTGATGTCGCTGCGGTAGTAGCGCATGAACCCGAACGGGGCGTTGATCTCGGCGAGTTCGAGCGTGGCCTGCCAGGAGGCCGTCCGGAAGAAGCCGTGGAGGTCGATCTCGGGCACGAGGGATTCGTAGTGCTCGCGCGCCGCGTCGTAGGGGCGGGGGACCGCCACGACGAGCCGCCGGGCGGGGTGGTCGACGGTGGTGGTGTCCGTGGTCATGGCTGCGCCTGTTCGTCGTCGGAGTGGGCGAGCTCGACATCGTGGATGTCCAGCGTGATGGAAGGGAGGTCGAGGTCGACGCTGTTGTCGGGGTTCCGGCGGAAGACCCGCCGGCGCGTCGCCACGAGCAGCCCGTCGAAGCTCCGGTGGCGGGTGTTCTCCGGCGGCCGGCCCTTCATCGTCCAGATCGGGCCGCCGATGGAGATGTCGACCTTCAGGCCGCACAGGGTGTCCCAGAGCTCCTGACCGCCGGCCGTGGCGAGCGCCGGATCGAGGAGTTCGTCACTCATGGGCCGGGTGCTTTCCGTCGACGATGCGTATGGCGGTCAGCGTGACGGGAGCGGGAAGAGCATGCAACCGCTGGTGACGTGGGCCGGCAGCCGGTCCCCGGTCGCCCGTGGGCCGTCCAGGGCATTGAGCGCCGCCGTTCGACGGACGCGGCGGTTGGTGCGATGCGGCCGCCGTCCGGTCGGGACAGCTTTCTTGCCGGGGTGCCGGGGACGGCACCGCCCGAAGAGGAACCCGGTGTCGTGCGGGTTCCGCACCGCTTGCCGATCGTTCACCTGCGTGGTTGGAGAAAGGACCCCTGCGTTGTCTGATCCTGTTGTCCTCGTCACGGGCGCGCTCACCGGTATCGGCCGTGCCACCGCCGTCGCTTACGCCCGTCAGGGCGCGAACCTGGTGGTCTCCGGCCGCCATGAGGACGTGGGTGAGCAACTCGTCAGGGAGCTGGCCGACCTCGGCGCCCAGGCCGAGTTCGTGCGTGCCGACGTCCGCTTCGACGCCGAGGTGGAGGAACTCGTCGACCGCGCGGTCGGGCGGTTCGGACGGCTCGACGTCGCCGTGAACAACGCGGGCACCGAGGGAACGTCCGGCCCTGTCAACGAGGTGACCGACGAGCGCTACCAGGCCATCTTCGACACCAACGTCAAGGGGACGCTGTTCTGCCTGAAGCACGAGTTCCGGGTCATGAGGGAACAGGGCGGCGGCAGTATCGTCAACGTCAGCTCCTGCTTCGGCCTGATGGGTTACCCCGGGGCGACCCTGTACGTCGGCAGCAAGCATGCCGTCGCCGGCATCACCAAGGCGGCCGCACTGGAGGGCGCCGCTCACGGTGTGCGCGTCAACGCGGTCGCGCCCGGCTTCACCCGGACCGGCATGTACGAGCGGTTCACCGGCGACGACACGGCCCGTGCCGCGGTCGATTCGGTGCTGCCCATGCACCGGGCGGGTACCCCGGAGGAGATCGCCGAGGCTGTCCGGTTCCTGGGCTCGGGCGAGGCGAGCTACGTCTCCGGGCACATCCTCCTCGTCGACGGCGGCCTCATGGCCGGCGGGCCCCTGTTCCCGAACTCGTGAACAGGCACTGTCAGCCCCGACCGGAGGTGAGGGACCGATGAGCGAAGCACGTGATCACCAGGAGGACGGCGCCTACGACGTGGTCGTGCTGGGCGCCGGTCCGGTCGGCCAGAACGTCGCCGACCGTGCCCGCGCCGCCGGCCTCACCGTGGCCGTCGTGGAGCGGGAACTGGTCGGCGGCGAATGCTCCTACTGGGCCTGCGTCCCCAGCAAGGCCCTCCTGCGGCCGGTCATCGCGGTCGCCGACGCCCGCCGCGTGGACGGCGCCCGGCAGGCCGTCACCGGTCGGCTCGACACCGGCCGGGTCTTCGCCCGCCGTGACCACTACGTCAACGACTGGGACGACACCGGACAGGCCGAGTCGTTGAAGTCCATCGGCGTCGACGTCTTCCGGGGTCACGGCCGCCTCGACGGCCCCCGCCGGGTCACGGTCACCAGGGACGACGGCGCACGCCCCGTCCTCACCGCCCGGCACGCGGTCGCCGTCGCCACCGGCAGCCGGCCGCTGCTGCCCGACATTCCGGGCATCCGGGAGGTCCGGCCCTGGACGAACCGGCAAGGCACCGACGTCAGCACCGTGCCCGCCCGGCTCGCCATCGTCGGGGGCGGCGGGGTGGCCATCGAGATGGCCACCCTCTGGCAGGGCCTGGGCTCCCAGGTCACCCTGCTCGCCCGCCGGCACCTGGTTGCCCGCATGGAACCCTTCGCGGGCGAGCTCGTCGCGGCCGGCCTCGCCGAGGCGGGCGTGGACGTGCGGACCGGCACCCAGGTCACCGCCGTGCGCCGTCCGGACCCCGCCGGGCCCGTCACCCTCACCCTCGACGACGGCAGCGACCTTCAGGCCGACGAGGTCATGTTCGCCACCGGCCGGGCCCCCGGCACCGAGGACATCGGCCTGGACACGGTCGGCCTCTCCCCGGGCACGTGGCTGGAGGTGGACACCACGTGCCTGGTCCGTGGGGTCGACGGCGCGTGGCTGTACGCCGTCGGCGACGTCAACCACCGGGCCCTGCTCACCCATCAGGGCAAGTACCAGGCGCGGACCGCCGGTGACGCCATCGGCGCCCGCGCCGCCGGCCTCCCCGTGGACGACGGCCCGTGGGGGAACCACGCCACCACCGCCGACCAGCACGCCGTGCCCCAGGTCTTCTTCACCGACCCCGAGGCGGCCGCCGTGGGCCTGACCGCCGAGCAGGCGGCCCAGGCCGGTCACCGCATCACGACCGTCGACCTCGACTTCGACGCCGCCCAGGGCGCCGACCTCCACGCCGACAGCTACCGTGGTCACGCGCGGATGGTGGTCGACCTCGACCGGGAGGTCTTGCTCGGGGTGACCTTCGTCGGCCCCGGAGTCAGCGAGCTGCTGCACTCGGCGACCGTCGCGGTCGCCGGTGAGGTCCCGCTCAAGCGCCTCAGGCACGCGATCGCCTGCTTCCCGACCGTCAGCGAGATCTGGCTCTTCCTGCTCGCCGCCTACCAGCGCGATCGCACCTGAGCGGCCGGGCGACAGCGTCGAGATGGCGAATGAACTTGATTGTCAAGTTCAATGATTGAAGAAGCTGTGGCGCAACCCCCGAAGGAGCGGAAGATGAGCGAGCGCAGCAGGTTCCTGGAGCCGATCACCCGGGAGAACGTCGCCGTGGTCCTGGTCGACCACCAGGTGGGTCTGCTGTCCGGCGTCCGGGACATCCCGGTCGGCGAGTTGAAGCACAACGTGGTGGCGCTGGCGCGGGCGGCGACCGTCCTGGGCATCCCACTGGTCGTCACCACCACCGCGGCCGACAGCATGTGGGGGCCGACCGCCCCCGAACTGGTCGCGGCACTGCCCGCCGGCCAGAAGATCATCGACCGCAGCACGGTCAACGCCTGGCACGACCACCGGGTCCGCGGGGCCATCCAGGCCACCGGGCGGCAGAAGCTGATCTTCGCCGGGGTGTCGCTCGAGGTGTGCGCGGCACTGCCCGCGTACTCCGCGACGGCCGCCGGGTGCGACGCGTACGTTGCCGTGGACGCCTCCGGCACCTTCAGCCGGACCAAGCGCGAGGCCGGACTGCTGCGCGTGCAGCAGGCGGGCGTCATCGTCTCCGACTACGCCACTCTCATGGTCGAGGCCCTGGCCGACAACGCCGCCCCCGAGGCCGAAGCCCTCTACGCCGCCCTCGACATGCCGTTCGCCGTTCTGGTCGGCCAGATCTCCGCGGCCTACCGCGCATAGCGGCCCGCCGGCTCCCTCGGCCGGGGCCGCAAGCAGGTGGCCGGTTCGGCAGCCCGCGGCCCCGACCGGCTACCCGGCTACGCCACCGGCCCCGGCTCGTAGTTCGAGGGGAGCGTGTAGACGAACGCCCAGGGGCGTGGCGGCGGCTTGTCCGGTGGGCGGCAGGTCGTCGCCGTCAACGGGGGAGTCCGGCCGACAGCCGTCGTGCGTCCAGTTTTGACGACAGTCGTGTCGGCAAGTTGGGTATGATCCCGACAGGAGCGTCGCCAAAAATGGTGCGGCGCCACATGCTGTGGAGTTGCCATGTCCTACACCGTCATGAACCGGATCGATGTCGAGGCCGCCGAGGCCGAGGCCTTCGAAAAGCGCTTCGCCGCCAGCATGAGCGCCACCCTCCCCGGCGTGCCCGGGCTGGTGCGCTCGTCCCTGCTGCGCCCGCAGGCGCAGGGCGCGCCGTACGTCGCGGTCATGGAGTTCACGGGCGTGGACGCCTTCCGGGCGTGGATGTCCTCGGACTCCTTCAAGGCGGCGCACGGGCACTCGGCCGGGCAGGAGGGCACCGGCGGGGCGCACGTCGAGGCGTTCCACACCGTGGCGGAGGTCACCGCCTGAGGTCCTCCCGGCGTGTCCGGCTGCGGTGGTCCGCAGCCGGACGAATTCCCCGGCCGTCACCGGCGCGGCGATACTAGGGGTCGGCCGTCCGGCATCGGCATGATGCGGACGGCCGGCAGAGACCGTCACGCGCAGGAGGACAGAGCCGGCCATGCCGAAGATCAGCGCCGCCACAGTGGCCGAGCACCGCGCCCAGCAGCAAGCGGCTCTGATCCGGGCCGCCGTCGACGTCCTGGTGGAGCAGGGGGCGGCCGCGGTCACCCCGGCGAGCGTGGGGGCCCGGGCGGGACTGGCCCGCTCCAGCGTCTACCAGTACTTCCCGTCCGGCGCGGCGATCCTCGCCAGCGTCGTCGAATCGTCGTTCGCCGATGCGAACCGGGCCGTCGACCATGCCCTCCAGGGCCTGGACGCCCCGGTCGAGCGCATCGTCGCGTACATCGAGACCGAGCTCCGCCTGGCCGAGCAGGGCGCCCACCGGCCGGCCAGCGCCCTCATGCGGGCGGACCTGCCGGCGGAGTGCCAGGACCGCGTGAGGGAACTGCACCACCAGCACGCGGCGCCGCTGCTCGCCGCGATCGCGGACTCCGGCGCGCAGGATCCGCTGCTGACCGCACAGCTGGTCGGTGGTCTGCTCCAGGCGGCCGTGAGCGCGGTGGACGGTGGGGGAGATCGGATGGCCACGACGGAGCGGGTGCTCTCGCTCATCCGGGAGGGGCTGATCCCCGGGGCGGCACGGATCTGAGCCGCCCGGCGGCGGCGCTCTGCGCCCGCGAGCTGGGGCCCGACGTCGCCCTGGGCCTGATCGACCATCCCGTCGACGAGCACGTGCGCGCCGACCCGAAGGGTCTCCATGCTGTTCAGCGGCTGCGGAGCCCTCTCCGCTCGGGCGATCTACCATGAAACGTAAGGTCTTCATGATCCCCGCACCCGCCCGAAGCGAAACGGTAGGGAGGCCGGCATGGAGTTCGGGAACGGATCCGGGCGCGTGGATGGCTCACGCTATCTGCCGATTTCCGAGCACGGTCTGATCGGTGATCTTCGGACCGCCGCGCTCGTCGGGACCAACGGCACCATCGACTGGTACTGCTGCCCGCGCTTCGACGCACCGAGCGTGTTCGCCTCGATCCTTGACGCCGACCGGGGCGGATCGTTCGAGCTGGCCGCCGACGTGCCGGCGCGTACCCGCCAGTTCTACTTCCCCGACACCAACGTGCTGATCACGCGGTTCTACGCCGCCGACGGGGTGGCGGAGATCCAGGACTTCATGCCCGTCGTCGACGAGTCCCGCGAGGCGGACCGCCACCGGCTGATCCGGCGGGTGATCTGTGTCCGCGGGGTGCTGCCGTTCCGGGCGAGGATCGCCCCGCGCTTCGGCTACGGGACCGAGACGCACACCGTGGAACTCGTCGGTGGCCACGCGGTGTTCAGCTCCTCCTCACTGTCCTTGGTGCTGACCGCCACGGTGCCGGTCGAGACGGACGGGGTGGACGTGTGGTCGCACTTCAAGCTGCTGGAGGGCGAGTCCGTGGTGTTCGCCCTCGACCGGGTGAGCGCGGAGGTCAGCCCGCGTTCCTGCCCCATTTGGGAGGCGGAGCGGCAGTTCCAGGGCACCGTCCTGTTCTGGCGCCGCTGGCTGTCCCGCTCGCAGTACCACGGGCGGTGGCGGGAGATGGTGCACCGCTCGGCCCTGGTCCTGAAGTTGCTCACCTACGTGCCCACCGGCGCGATCGTCGCCGCACCGACCGCCGGGCTGCCCGAGCAGATCGGCGGCGAGCGCAACTGGGACTACCGGTACGTGTGGGTCCGCGACGCCGCCTTCTGCGTCTACGCCATGCTCCGCCTGGGCTTCACCTCGGAGGCCGAGGCCTTCATGGGCTTCATCTCCGAGCACGGGATCATGCGGGGCAGCAGCGCGGGCGGCCCACTGCAGATCATGTACGGCATCGACGGGCGCTGCGACCTGCCCGAGTACGAGCTGACCCACCTCGAGGGGCACCTCGGGTCCGCTCCGGTGCGGGTGGGGAACGCCGCCACCGAGCAGCTCCAGCTGGACATCTACGGAGCGCTGATCGATTCCGTCTATCTGTACGACAAGTGGGGGCAGCCCATCAGCAGTGGTCACTGGGACGAGGTCAGCGCCGTGGTGGACTGGCTCTGCGACCACTGGGACCAGCCGGACGAGGGCGTCTGGGAGACCCGGGGCGGCCGGAGGAACTTCGTCTACTCGCGGCTGATGTGCTGGGTGGCGATCGAACGGGCCATCCGGATCGCCAACCGGCGCGGATTGCCGGCCGATCTTCCGCGCTGGCGGCAGAGCCGGGACGCGATCTACCGGCAGATCATGCGACAGGGCTGGTCGGCCGAGCGCGGGGCGTTCGTCCAGGGGCTGGGCAGCGACGTACTCGACGCTTCCGTGCTGATGATGCCGATGGCCAAGTTCATCTCGCCCGCCGACCCCAAGTGGCTCTCGACCCTGGATGCGCTCACCACGGACCTGGTCTCCGACTCGTTGGTCTACCGCTACGATCCGGAGGCCAGCCCGGACGGCCTGCGGGGTTCCGAGGGCACGTTCTCGATCTGCTCGTTCTGGTACGTCGAGGCGCTCACCCGCGCCGGACGCCTGGAGGAGGCCCGGCTGGCCTTCGAGAAGATGCTCACCTACGCCAACCACCTCGGTCTCTACGCCGAGGAGATCGGCCGGACCGGTGAACAACTCGGCAACTTCCCGCAGGCGTTCACCCATCTTTCGCTGATCAGCGCCGCCTTCAACCTCGACCGTGTCCTCGGCTGAGTTCCGTGGCCGACCCGGCCGCCGGGTGGGCCCGCACGCCCCGGGCGGGCGCGGAAGCGGCTGGGGGCGGCGAGCGCGCCTCCGCCCCCAGCGGCAGGCGGTGTCGGTCCAGGCGGTGTCAGCCGCCGGAGCAGTCCGCGCACCGTCGCGGGCGCAGCCCGTCGAGGATGATGCCCAGGTAGCGGCGCCAGTCGGTGACCCCGGCCTGCACGACGTGGCAGAGGCCGATGTAGAGCGGTGACACGTCCGCGACGGTCAGGTCCTCCCGTACCGACCCCTCGGCCTGGGCGCGCTTGAGCACCTTGTCGGTGAGCTCGTTGAGTTCGGCGATCGCCTCCGCGTCGAACGTGCTGCCGCCGACTATCGCGGTGACCGTCTCCGCGTAACCCCGGTCCTGTTCCTGCATGATTCCGCAGAACTCCAGGGAGCGGGCGAGGCCGTGCCAGGGGTCGGGGTCGGGGAGCACCTCGTTCCTGAGGAAGTCCAGGGTCTGCTGGAACCGGTGCTCCACGATCGCTTCCGCCAGCGATTCCTTGGTCGGGAAGTGGCGGTACACCGTCCCGACACCCACCCCGGCCCTGCGGGCGATGTCGCCCATCTGCGCGTCCCGGCCGGACTCGGAGAAGGCGGCTCGTGCGGCGTCGAGCACCTTGAGCCGGTTGCGGGCGGCGTCGGAACGCAGTTTGCCGCCGGTGGGTGTGCTGGACGGGGGAGGGGTGTTTGACAAGGGGAACCGCGCTTCCGTATCGTCGCCATCCGGAACCGTGAGTCCGATTCCGGTTACCACTTTAACCCACAGGAGCGTATCCCCACCATGGCCATGCCTCCCGCTTCCTCCTTATCGCCCTCGTCTCCGGATCCTCTCCGGTGGAAGGCGCTCGTCGTCCTGGCCGTCGCCCAGTTGACGGTGGTGCTCGACGCCTCGATCGTGAACGTCGCGCTGCCCTCGATCCAGCGGGACCTGCACTTCGCCGACTCCGACGTCCAGTGGATCGTCAACGCCTACGCACTCGCCTTCGGCGGCTTCCTGCTGCTCGGCGGCCGGACCGCCGATCTGCTCGGGCGGCGGAGGGTGTTCATGACCGGACTCGGCCTGTTCGCCGCCACGTCGCTGCTCGGGGGTCTCGCACCGACTGCGGGCCTGCTGATCACCGCCCGGGTGGGGCAGGGCCTCGGTGCCGCGATCATCGCGCCCGCCGCACTGTCCATCGTCACCACGACCTTCACCGAAGGCGCCGAACGCAACAAGGCCCTCGGCATCTGGGGCGCGCTCGCCGGAGCGGGCGGTGCCATCGGCGTGCTGCTCGGCGGTGTGCTCACCCAGTGGGCGGGCTGGGAGTGGGTGATGTTCGTCAACGTGCCGATCTGCGTCGTCGCCGCGGTCCTCAGCCCGCGCCTCGTCCGCGAGAGCCGCGGCCACGAACGCACCGGCATCGACTTCGCCGGTGCCGCACTGGTCACCGGCGGTCTCAGCGTGCTGGTCTACGCACTCGTGGACGCCGAGCGGGCGGGTTGGGGCTCGGCCAGGACCATCGGGCTGCTGGTCCTTTCGGCCGTCCTGCTGCTGGTCTTCGCCCTGGTCGAACTGCGCCTCGTCAAGCACCCGGTGATGCCGTTGCGGATCTTCCGCAACCGCAACCTCTCCAGCGCCAACGCGGTGTCCCTGCTGGTGGGCGCCGCGCTGCTGTCGATGTTCTTCTTCATCTCCCTCTACCTCCAGCAGGTGCTCGGCTTCTCCGCACTCAAGGCCGGACTGTCCTATCTGCCCTTCTCGGCGGCGAGCATCATCGCCGCCGGTGCGGCCTCGCAGCTGGTGACCAAGGTCGGGCCCAGGCCCGTCCTCGCCGGCGGTCTGGCGCTCACCGCGGTGGGACTGCTGCTGTTCACCCGCATCCCCGCCGACGGCACCTTCGCCGGGGACGTGCTCCTGCCCTCGGTGATCGCGGCACTCGGACTCGGGTTCTCGTTCGTGCCCGTGACCATCGTCGCCGTCTCCGGTGTGACACCGCAGGAGTCGGGCCTCGCCTCCGGACTCATCAACACCACCCAGCAGATCGGCGGCGCACTCGGCCTCGCCGTGCTCTCCTCGGTGGCCAACGCCCGTATCAGAGAGCTCCTCGACGGCAAGCAGCCCAGCGGGCCGGCCGTGGCCGACGCGATGACGGAGGGCTTCCGGCTCGCGTTCGCCATCGGAGCGGGTTTCGCCCTGCTCGGCGTGCTGATCACCCTGCTGGCCGTCCCCAGGGGCGAGCGCCCCATGCGCGACGACGTGCCGGTCACGCTGGTCTGACGGACGGCGGCATCCGGACGCGCGAGGGCGCTCACCCTGCCTCGACGGCCAGGGGCGAGCGCCCGCGCGTGCTCCCTGCACGACGGTGACGTCAGTAGGACAGCCCCGGGCAGTACACCCCCTGCTGCGGCGCCGAGTACGAGCCGCGCACCACCAGCGTCTCCAGCCGCTCCAGGGTGAGGCCCCGGGTGCGGAACGCCCAGCTCAGGGTCTCGGGCACCAGCCGGCCCGGGATGCGCAGCCGGGGCGCCGGGCCGTCGGGGACGGCCCGGCGCATCAGCTCGCCGGCGCCCGTGTACAGGGCCCGTGCCGCGGCCTCCGAGACCGCCGTCAGATGGCCCAGGTCGGACAGGCCCGTGGTGTAGCCGGCGATCGCGCCGCTCGACCGGTCCACGACCACATACGGTCGGGACCAGCCGAAGGCCCGCTTGGCCGCCATGTGGATCTCTCCGTCCCGTGCATGGCCGTTGACCGAGCGGTACAGCTCCTGGCACGCGGGGACGTCGTCCTCGGTCATCGCGCGCACCGTGAAGCCCGCCATGTTCGCCGGGGTGGGCGGTGCGTACCCGGTGACCAGGGACAGCTGTTCGTACGGGACGAAGCCGAGCGAGGAGTAGAGCCGGTACGCGCCCAGGTTGTTGGTCACCTGGACGGCACGGACCGAGTCCCGGTCGTGCCGGGCGGCCGCGCCGACCACCTCGTCCATCAGCAGCCGGCCCACGCCGCCGCCCTGCGTGCCGGGCGCGACGCTGAGCGGGCCGAAGGCGGCGACGGACTCGCCCAGGACCAGGAAGTTGGAGCCCGCCACGGAGCCCGCGCCGTCGACCGCCACGTAGGCGAGGCAGCCCGGGGACGCGAGCCGGTCCCGGAACATCTCCGTCACCTCGTCCACCGACGACCACTCCGGAGCGAGACCGAGCGAGGCGTTCAGGGTGTTGAAGGCGTCGAAGCAGATGCCCGCCATCGCCGGAAGGTCCTCCCACGCCGCCTCCCGGACCCGGAAGCCCTGTGCACCGCTGTCCACGGCGTCGCCGCCCGGCTCGGGGAAGTAGCCGACGCGGACGAAGAACCCGACGTACTTCTCGAAGAGCTCACGCGTCATCGGCGGGCAGTCGACGCCGGTACCGGCCAGCAGCTCCCGGGTCTGCGAGGTGTCGACGGACAGGTAGTGGTTGCGTCCGCTGTAGATGGTCGACTCGAACGCGTCGATCATCGGGACCATCGCGTTGTCACGGTCGGCGCGGATGCGCCGCACCCAGGCGTCCCAGCGGAGTTCGTCCAGACGGTAGCCGAGGGAACGGAGGGATTCCGTCATCGCGGAGAACGGCAGATGCGTGTCGTTGGCGAGGTGGTGGTTGCGGCCCGCCGCCCGGTCTTCGCGGGACAGCCGCAGGATCGCCGCGCTGACGTGGTCGACCGGCACCAGATGGAAGATGCCGGCGGGATTCTCCGGTACGGCACCGGCCTGCACGATGCCCTTCATGCTCAGCCAGACGAAGTCGTGGGTCTGGCAGAAGCCGCGCTCCGAGTCGCCGGAGATCTCGTCCACCCGGTAGATCGAGACCGGCAGGCCCCGCCCTCTGGCGAGTTCGACGATCTGTTCCGCCACCAGCTTCGTCTGCCGGTAGCCGGATGACAGAGCCTCGGCGGGGCCCGGCGGGTCGGTCACCCGGAGAGCCGCTCCGGGGACCGCCTCCGCGGCGAACACGCCGGTGGACGAGACGTGGTGGACGGGCACGGTGCGGTGGCGTGCGGCCAGGCGCAGGATCTCCGCGGTGCCCGTGACGTTCGCGTCCTTCAACGCCGAGTACGGGTAGAGGCCGTTGACGGTCGCGGCGGCGTGGTACACGCTGTCCACGCTGCGGGCGAGGGCGTCGAAGCGTTCGGGGGCCAGCCCCAGCAGCGGCCGGGCGAGATCGCCGACGACCACGGACAGCCGGTCCGTGTCGATGCCGTCCCAGAACTCGTACCACTCCAGGTTCTTCCGCAGCCGCGCCCACGCGTCCGCCTCGTCGGCCCCGCGGACCAGGCAGTGCACGGTCGCACGGGTCGTCCGCAGCAGATCGCGCAGCAGGTACGCGCCCAGGAATCCGGTCGCACCGGTGAGGAGCACGTCCCGCGGGTCGTGCGCGACCCGGATCACCTCGTCGGCGGGGGAGATGTCCGCCGCCAGGACGACCTCGGCGGCGAAGTCCACCGCGTCCTCGTCGGCGCCCGGCGTGGTGGACACCGCGGCCAGCACCTTCGCGAGCAGGTGGTCGGCGAGCACCGCCAGGGTCGGATGCTCGAAGACGAGCGTCGGGCGCAGGCTCACCCCGCAGAAGTCGCTGATCTGGTTGCGCATCTCCACGGCCATGAGGGAGTCGACGCCGAGGTCGAGGAACGGCACGTCGGGGTCGACGGCGTCCGCGCTGTCATGGCCGAGCACCGCCGCGACCCTCGTGGCGATCCGGTCCATCATGTGGAGGAGCTGCTTCTCCTCGTCCAGTCCGGCGAGCACGCCGGCCAGGCGGGCGGCGACCTCCGGGCGCTCACCCGGCTTGAGCACCCGCCCGGACGGGGCCGCCCCCGCGGCCGCCGGCTCCGCGGCCGCGGTCGGAACCGGTGCCGGGGTGGCAGCGGCGAGTGCGGGCAGCCAGTGGCGCTTGCGCTGGAAGGCGTAGGTCGGCAGCGTGATGTGGCGGGCGGCGGTGCCGTCGAAGAACGCCGCCCAGTCGACCGGGACACCGGCGGTGTGGAGCGCGGCGGCGACACCGACGGCGGTCGCGGCACCGGGCCGGTCACGCCGGGAGACCGGCAGCGCACGGTGGTCGTCCGTCCGGTCACCCCCGCCGGCGTCCTCGACGACCTGACGTACCAGGGCCGTCAGGGACCCGTCCGGGCCCAGTTCGACGAAGGTGTCGGTGCCCCGCTCCCGCAGTGTCCCCACCGCGGAGGCGAACCGGACGGCCGAGCGCAGCTGCCGGGTCCAGTACGCGGGTGTCAGCAGTTCCGCACCGGCGAGGCCGCCGGTGACCGTGGAGACGATCGGCAGGCCCGGCGCACGGTAGGTGACGGTCCGGGCCACGGCCTCGAACTCCTCCAGCACCGCGTCCATCCGAGGCGAGTGGAAGGCATGGCTGACCGTCAGGCGCTTGGTCCTGCGGCCCTGTCCGGCCACGGCCCGGGCGACCTCCGCCGCGGCGTCCTCGTCGCCCGAGACCACGACGGACCGGGGCGCGTTCACGGCGGCGATCCCCAGCCGGGACTCCCGGCCGGCGAGCAGCGGCAGGACCTCGTCCTCCGTGGCCTCCAGCGCGATCATGGCACCGCCTTCGGGCAGCGCCTGCATCAGCTCGCCCCGGGCGGTGACCAGCCTGGCCGCGTCCGCCGGCGAGAACACCCCGGCGACGTGTGCGGCGGCCAGTTCGCCGAGGGAGTGGCCGGCGAGCGCGTCGGGACGCACCCCCCAGGACCGCAGCAGCGCGAACTGCGCCACCTCCAGCGCGAACAGGGCGGGCTGGGCGAAACCGGTGCGGTGGATGCGCCCGTCGTCCGCCGCCTCGCCGGGGGCGAGGAGCAACTGCCGTACCTGCGGCGCCAGATGGTCGCACACCGCGTCCAGCGCTTCGGCGAACACCGGGAACGCCTCGTACAGTTCACGGGCCATGCCCGCCCACTGGGAGCCCTGGCCCGTGAAGAGGAACGCCGTGGTCCGGGCGGCCCCGGCGTGGCCCGTGGTCAGTCCGGCCGCGGGCTCGCCCTCCGCGAGCGCGCCGAGTGCGCGCAGCAGCCCCTCCGCCGCCCCGTCCGCGCCGTTCGTGCCGCGGGCGAGGTCCGCGACGACGGCGGCCCGGTGTTCGAGCCCGGCCCGGGACAGTGCCAGTGTGCGCCCCACGTCCACGGGATCCCAGCCGGGCTCCGCACGCAGGAACGACTCCAGGCGGCGGGCCTGGTCGCGCAGTGCGGCCGGGGACTTCGCCGACAGCAGCCACGGCACGGCGGTGAGCGCTCGGACCGGGGCCGGGGTCTCCTCGGCCGAGGGGGAACGCGGCGCCTCCTCCAGGACGACATGGGCGTTGGTGCCGCTGATGGCGAAGGAGGACACCCCGGCGCGCCGGGGCCGTCCGTCGGCGGCCGTCCACGGCCGCGCCTCGCTGAGCAGGCGCACGTTCCCCGACGACCAGTCGACGTGCGGCGACGGCCGGTCCACGTGCAGCGTCGCCGGGAGCACGGCGTGCCGCATCGCCTCCACCAGCTTGATGACACCGGCCATGCCCGCGGCGGCCTGGGTGTGGGCGATGTTGGACTTGACCGAGCCCAGCCACAGCGGCCGCTGCGGGTCCCGGCCCCGCCCGTACGCGGCGAGGATCGCCTCGGCCTCGATCGGGTCGCCGAGCGTGGTCCCCGTGCCGTGGGCCTCGACCAGGTCGACCTCGTGCGCGGCCACCCGGGCGTTGGCGAGCGCCCGGCGGATCACCCGTTGCTGCGCCCGGCCGTTGGGCGCGGTGAGCCCGTTGGACGCGCCGTCCTGGTTCACGGCGCTGCCCCGGATCACGGCGAGCACCCGGTGGCCCGCCCTGTGCGCGTCCGAGAGCCGTTCGAGCAGCAGCACCCCCGCGCCCTCGCCGAAGGCGGTGCCGTCCGCCGCGTCGGCGAAGGCCTTCACCCGGCCGTCCGGGGCGAGCCCCCGCTGCCTGCTGAAAGTGATCATGTCGTCCGGGGTGGACATCACCGTGACCCCGCCCGCGAGCGCGAGCCGCGACTCACCGGAGCGCAGGGAACCGCAGGCCAGATGGAGGGCCACCAGGGACGCGGAGCAGGCCGTGTCGACGGTGACGGCGGGGCCGTGCAGGCCGAGGGTGTAGGCCACCCGGCCGGACATCACACTGCCGGACGTGGCGAAGCCGAGATAGCCCTCGTACTCGGACGCGGGCGCGGCGAGCGTGCTGTACGTCTGTCCCTTGGTACCGACGAAGACGCCGGTCTCCGAGCCGGCCAGGCCGGTCGGGTCGATACCCGCCCGTTCGAAGACCTCCCACGCGAGCTCCAGCACCAGCCGCTGCTGCGGATCCATCGCGGTGGCCTCACGCGGGGCTATGCCGAAGAAGCCGGCGTCGAACGCGGACGGGTCGGTCAGGAAGCCGCCGCGCGAGGCGTAGCTGGTGCCGAGGTGGTCGGGGTCGGGGTCGAACAGGGTGTCCAGTGCCCAGCCCCGGTCGGCGGGGAAGTCCGAGGTGGCGTCCCGGCCCGCGGCGACGAGGTCCCACAGCTGCTCGGGCGACTCCACCCCGCCCGGGAAGCGGCAGGCCATGCCGATGATGGCGATCGGCTCGGCGCCGTCCGGACCAGGCCCTGCGGGGGCGGTGCGCTCCGCCGGGAGCGCTTCGGCGGGCGTGCGGGTGTCCGACGGCTCCGTCAGCTCCGCGACCAGGCGGTCCGCGAACGCGGCGGGCGTCGGGTGGTCGAACACCGCGGTCGCCGGGAGCCGCAGCCCGACCAGCGCACACAGCTGCTGCCCGACCGCCACGACGGCGAGGGAGCCGAGACCGAGATCCACGAACGGCCGTGTGGGCGCGACCTGTTCGGCTCCGTCGAGGCCGAGCGCGAGCGCCACCTCGGCGCGTACCAGGTCCAGCACCGTCCGGGTCCGCTCGGCCGCTGTCAGCGCCATGAGACGGCCCGCCCACTCGCCCCGGCCGGAGTCGGTCCCGCGATCCCCGGGCCCGCCGGTGGACGCCGCACCGAGCAGCCGGGGGTCCGCGTCCGCCAGCAGGTGCCGGGTGACCTTCCCGGACGCGGTGCGCGGAACGCGCTCGACGGCGTACACCTTCTCCGGCACCTTGAAGTAGGACAGCTGCGCCCGGCAGTGCTCGAACAGCGCCTGGACGTCGACGCCTTCGGGACCGGGCACCACGTACGCGACGGGCACCTCGCCGAGCACCTCGTGGGGCTCCCCGCCCACCGCCGCGTCGGCCACGCCCGGCGCCGTGCGCACCACGTCCTCGATCTCCACGGGGTGGATGTTCTCGCCGCCCCGGATGATCAGTTCCTTGAGACGGCCGGTCAGGGTCACATGCCCGAGGGCGTCCCGGCGGGCCAGATCGCCCGTGCGGTACCAGCCGTCCCGCAGCACCTCCGCCGTGGCGTCGGGCTGCCCGTGGTAGCCCAGCATCAGGTTGGGGCCGCTGACCCAGACCTCGCCCTCCTCGCCGTCGGGCACCTCGGCACCGGAACCGCCGTCCACCAGGCGGATGTCCACTCCCGGAACGGGCGGCCCGGCCGCCCCGGCGACCCGGTCACCCGTCGGCCGGTTCGAGGTGATCGCGCCGGTCTCGGTCGATCCGTACTGGTCCACCAGCGGGACCCCGAACGCCTCCTCGAAACGGCTGCCGAGGGAGGCGCCGCCGGCCGAACCGGCGACGAACCCCAGCCGCAGCGAAGGCAGCCGGGTGTGCTCCTGACGGGCACGGTCCAGCAGGTAGTGGTACGTCGTCGGCACTCCGGCGAGGAAGGTCACCCCGTCGTCGCGCAGCGCGTCCATCACCTCGGACGGGGCGAAGCCGCTCATCAGCCGGGCGCCGGCGCCCACGGCCACGACCGCCATGACGCACAGGTTCTGCCCCAGGCCGTGGAACAGCGGCATCGGCCACAGCAGCCGGTCGTCCTCCGTCATCCCGAGCACACCCACGTGGCAGGCCTCCACCAGCCACAGCGAGCTGCGCAGGGAGTAGAGCACCCCCTTGGGGCGGCCGGTGGTGCCCGAGGTGTAGAGCATCCAGGCCGGAGCGTCGAGCGGGCTCTCCTCGGGCGCCGGTCCGTCGTACGCGGTGGCCGCGAGCGTCTCGTACGCGGTGATGTCAGCGGTGACGCCGGAGGTGACACCGGCGGACGCGTCTGCCGGTGTCACGGGGGAGTCGCCGGTGAGCACGATCGAGGGCCGGGGCAGGCCGGACGCGGCCACCGCGCGCAGCAGCACGTCGAGCCGTGCCGGGTCGCACAGCACCACCGATGCCCCGGAGTCCCGCAGGAAGTGGACCAGTTCGGCCTCGGACGCCTGCGGATTCAGCGGCACGGTGATGCCGCCCGCCCGGATGACGGCGAGGCAACTCTCCACCATTTCGACGCTGTTGCCCATGAGGACGGCGGCGCGGCCGCCCTTCCCCAGACCCAGCGCGGAAAGCCGGCCGGCGAGCCGAGAGGTCCGCAGATCCAGTTCCCGGTAGCCGACGCCCCGCCGGGCGTCGGCGAAGGCCACCTTGTCCCCGATCCGGGCGGCGTGTCCGCCGAGCAGTTCGGACAGCGGACGGATCAGCGAAGGGGTCGTATCAGGAGCCATGTCATCGCACCTCTCGGCTCTGTGGTTCAGCGCTTGGTCGGCGGTTGCGGTCGTGCCGTCAGCGAACGGCCAGCACGGTCCTGGTCGGGCAGGAGAACTCCAGGGAGCCGTCCGGCCCCGCGAGCACCCGCAGCGCCTCGCGCGCCTCGTCGGTCGCTTCGGCCACGCGCTCCGGCGGCACCAGGTCCCACTGCATGCGGGTGGTCACGGTCCTGGTCCACGCCAGGTAGTCGTCGATGGTCTCGAAGCGGGAGTCCGCCGGGACATGGCGGATCCGCACATCGCTGAAGCCGGCGGCGAGGAAGGCGGCGGCCGTGGACTCCTCGCTGACCAGCGGGCCGCCGAGACCCAGGACCACCTGCCACGGGTCGTCCACCCCCTCGGGGAGGTACTTGGCGAGCACTCCCGCGAGGATCTCGGCGGACTCCCAGCCCGCGGCCAGCCTGCCGTTCTCGGTGGGGAAGGTGGTCGCGGCGAACCTGCCCCCGGGGCGCAGCGCCGCGACGGCGCAGGACAGGGCTTTCTCGGCCTCCGGCAGCAGGAACAGGACCATGCCGGCGCTCGCCGCGTCGAACGGATCGGCGAAGGCGAAGTCCTGGGCGTTGCCCAGCTCCGCGCGGGCCCAGCCGGACACCCCGCGGGCCCTGATGTCCGCCGTGCAGGCGTCGACCATGCCCTGGGCCTGGTCGATGCCGAGCACGAAGCCCTCCGGCCCCACCGCGTGGGCGATCGGGAACAGGCAGGCACCGCGCCCGCAGCCGATGTCGAGCACCCGCTCGCCCGGCGAGAGCTCCAGCGTGTCGGCGATCATCTTCCCCAGCGGATGGAAGATCATCTGACCTGCGGACTCGTACTGCTCGGCGGCCTTGTCGTATGCGTCCCTCACCAGTGAGGTGATGCGGAGGTCCTCGGTCATGACGCGCTCTCTTCCTGTTCTTCCTGGGTCAGCGGATTGTCGGATGTCACCGGCCGCACGATGCAGCCGAGACGGAATTCGGCACAATGCGTTTCGCCCGCCACGCGCCACCACAACCGGTCCGGGGTGGGCAGCATTTCGGACACGACGACTTCCCCTTCGGGCAGTCGCGCGATATCGATCACCGACAGCGGATCGGCGAAATCGACGTACAGCGGCTTGGGTTCGGCCGGATGCTTCACGTAGACATGGCGCGGAATTCCCCGGGCGGCCCGGAGCCGCTGCACGGCCAACCACTGGGTGACGGTGTCCCCGGTCTTTTCCGGAGCCCTTTCCGGAATGCTCAGCCGCCAGCGGGCACGCTGGATCACGACGCCGTCCACCACGATCCTGGGGGTGTACGCCCCGAGGTCGACCGGCACCGGGACCAGCGCGGGCCTGGACACCGCGCGGTGCAGCGTCGACGACAGGTCGCCCGGGTAGAGCAGCCGCCGCCGGCCGTCCACCACCACCGCGTCGGCCGAAGCGGGCACGACGGCGTCCGCGATCGGCACCACGTCGGCCCGGTCCTTGCCCGAGAGGCCACTCAGTTCGATGGCGGCACCGGGAAGTTCGGGGGTCACGTGGGCACTGCGCCGGCGCGAGACGATGGTCGCGGCTGTCCCGGACGGCACGGCTCGCGCCACCCGCTCGGTGAAGCCGGCCCACAGCCCGTCCGGGTCGCTGTGCAGCGGGCGCTCCAGCCCCCCGAAGATCGAGCTGCAGTCGTCGTGCAGCTCCGAGAGCACCCAGGTGGCGGTGGCCGGGTCGGGGCCCGCCACCATCAGGTCGGGGCTCGGCAGGCACGCGTCCTCGGGGCCGTACGACACGGTGTCCCACAGCGGCGCCAGCGCCTCGGCCAGCTGGCTCCGGCTCAGCTCCACGACCGGCGGGCGGCCGTCGGCCGAGCCCGCGGCCTCCACGGCCCGTCCGACCAGCCGGCGCAGCACCGCGTCCAGCCGGTCGCGGCGCGCTGAACGAGCGGGTATCTCCCGTACGGCCAGGGCGGCAAGCGGCGCCGGGGCGCCCCCCAGCTCGGCACGCAGGGCGTCGCGGGCGTCCTCCCGGGCCAGCAGCGCCGCGAGGAACGTCAGCGGGAACACCGCCTCGGTGACCTCCCGGATGCGGTCCACGACCGGCGCCCCGAAGCCGACCCGCTCGCTCACCGGACTCGATCTGTCCTCGTGGAACAGCTCGCGGTCGGCGTAGTGCCGACCGCTGTCCTGCGACACCTGCCCGCCGTCCGCCGCGCGGGCCGCCCGCACGGCGACGAGGTGCGCCGCCCGTTCGGGCCAGGCCGCCTCCGCGTACGTGTCGCGGACCTCCGCCAGGTTCACCACCGTGTCCGTGGGGTGCTCGGCCGCCAGCCTGGTCAGCGCGTGCAGCTCGGTCGCCGGCAGCCGCCAGGGGGAGACGACCAGCGCCGGCCCGAGCGCCTTCACCAGCTCGGCCGCGTACGCGTCGTCCGCCCCCGCCCCGTCCGGCGGCGGCACGAGCGAGTCGAGCCGGCTCCCCGGCGCCGCGCAGGCGGCGCTCCACAGCGCCAGCGCGGGCCCCGCGACCTTGAACCTGCGCCCGTCCACGGCCCGTTCCAGCACCGGGGACGCGTCCGGCCGGCGGAACAGCGGACTGGGCCACACGCGCTGGTGCGTCAGCGGCACCTCGCGGGCGGCCTGCTCCCGCAGCTCCTCCACCAGCCAGGCACTCGCCTCCACCACGACCTTCTCGCGGCCGGGCGCGCCGACCAGCAGGGCCTCGTCCTGCTCCGGCACCAGACGGCCGAACAGCACCGGGCCGAAGAACGAGACGGTCTCGCACTTGGTGGCGAACCGGCGCAGATAGCGGTGCAGGGTGTCGACCTGACGACGCAGGCTCCGCGGCAGGGCGCCGCCCTCGTCCCGCGCCCGCGCCCAGCCCGGATGCGTCAACGGCGGTGTCTCCAGGGCCGTGTGGTGGAACGAGGGGTTCGACACGAACACGGCGTGCCCGAAGTCGTCGCGGCCGGCGGCCTGCGCGGTGTGCAGCCGGGCTCGCAGCAGTGCCGCCTCCAGCTCGGCCCCGGCCGCCGCCAGCCGCTCGCCGAGCGCGGCGACCAGGGCGTTCCAGCGGGGCGCCCAGTCCGGCGCGCCGGTCGCCGCGAGGACCGAGGCGCACCGCTCGTCCAGGGGCGCGCCCTCGTCCACCAGCCGGCGGCAGCTCTGGAGGGCCCGCAGCGACCGCTGGCGCGGTTCGACCGTCCGTACGGCCTCCCGCAGCCCCGGCCACAGCTGGTCCAGGAAGTGCGCACGCTCGGCGGCGACCGCCTGCTCCGCCGCCAGCACCCCGGCGGCGGTGCCGAGCAGTTCCCCGGAGGCGAGCCCGTCCAGGAGCCCGGCCGGGAAGCCGGTCGCGCGCAGCAGCGACCAGGGCATCATCTCGACCGAGAGTTCCCCGTTCCCCGCCCGCACGTTCCACGTCAGTGACGCCATGTCAATTCTCCAGACTGGTCTCGCTTTTCCCCGGCGGCTCCGGTAGGAAGGAAAAGGCTCGGAAATTGCCCGGCCGTCCATCCGGCGACGAGCCCGGAAATGCAGAGGGGAAAGAGAAGATGCGAATCTCGTCTCGGACCATGCGTGGTTGCCGCGAAAGCGTCGAGCGTGCCGAGGACAAACTGATCGCGCTGTCGAGGAGCATTCACGCCGAGCCGGAGACCGCGTTCAAGGAGCACCGCAGCGCCGCCAAGGTGAGCGGCCTGCTGCGGGACGAGGGGTTCGAGGTCGTGCCCGGCGCCGGCGGCCTGGACACCGCGTTCACCGCCCGCTACGGCAGCGGCCCGCTCACGGTCGGGCTGTGCGCGGAGTACGACGCCCTGCCGGGCCTCGGCCACGCCTGCGGGCACAACATCATCGCCGCCTCGTCGGTGGGCGCGGCCCTGGCGCTGAGGGACGTGGCCGACGACCTCGGCATCACCGTCATGGTGCTGGGCACCCCGGCCGAGGAGGAGGGGGGCGGCAAGATCACCATGCTGGAGGCCGGTGTCTTCGACGAGGTGTCGATGGCGATGCTCGTCCATCCGGCCCCCGAGGACAACTGCGCTCCCCGCCCCCTCGCGCTGGTCGAGCTCGAAGTCCGCTACACCGGACGCGAGTCGCACTCCGCACTCGCCCCGCATCTGGGCGTCAACGCCGCCGACGCCCTGACCGTGGCGGAGGTCGCCGTCGGCGTGGGCCGCCAGCACTTCGAGCCGCGGCAGCAGGTGCACGGCATCGTGACCCGGGGCGGAGAGGTGCCCAACGTGGTCCCCGCGCACACGAGCGCCCTGTACAACCTGCGCGCCGCCGACATGGAGTCCCTGGAGCGCCTCGAAGCACGCGTCAGGGCCTGCTTCGAAGGCGGTGCCGTCGCCACCGGCTGCACCCACGAGGTCCGCTCGACACCCGCGTACGCCGAACTGGCCCACGATCCGTTCCTGGTGGCGGCCTACCGGGCAGCGGTGACCGAACTGGGCCGCCCCCTGGTGTCCCCGGAGGAGGAGCGCGCGATGCCCACCGGCAGCACCGACATGGGCAACGTCAGCCGTGTCCTGCCCAGCGTGCACCCCAGCATCGGCATCGACAGCGGCGGCGCGGTCAACCACCAGCCGGAGTTCGCCCGGGCCTGCGTGACCCCGGCCGCCGACCGGGCGTTGCTCCAGGCATCCGTCGCACTGGCCTGGACCGCGGCGCAGGCCGCCGAGGACGACCAGGCCCGGGAGCGGCTGCTCACGGCCCATGCGGCTCGCCGTGGGGCGGACCGCGCGGCCGGCTGACCGCCGTCCGGACCTGCCCGGCCGGGCAGGTCCGGACGCCCCGGCCGCGGCGGTGCTGCGGCCGGGGCGGCCCGGTGCCCCCGCAGATGCGGGGCGTGCGGGAGTCACGGAAGCCGCACCACCGTCTCGCCCTCGGCGGTGTCGATGTGCACCGCCGAGATGCGGGGCCCGGCCGCGGGGTCGACGACGACGTCGAGCGCGGCGAGTCCGGGCCACCGGTCCGCCCAGTCCCGCTCCTGTTCCCGCGCCCGGCCCGTCTCGAGGCGCCGCAGCGACTTCGGGCACACCCGGTGCCCGGCCGCCTTGAGATCGCCCGGCACCCGTGCCGCGCGCGCCTCCGTGTCGCCGTAGCTCAGGAAGAACGGCAGCACCCGGCTGCGCCACGACAGGTCGAACGCCGCCTCCGCCCACGGCACGCGCCGGCCGTCGGCCCGGACCGACTCGCCGCGGAAGAGGTCCGGATCCGCCCCGGTGACCGTCTCCACCTCGCGTGCGGTGGACGCGATGTCGTCGGTCAGCGCCGCCCAGTTGAGGAAGTCCGGCCCGTCCGCGGTCCGTTCCAGGAACAGCCGGCCGAAGTCGTCGCCCGCCAGCTGCCGTTCGTCGTGGGTGACGAGCAGTTCCAGGTACTGCACGTCGGGCGTGTCGAAGGGCACCACCCAGCTCGCCGTGCCGTCCGGGTTGGGGCTGCCGTCGGTGATGCCGAACCCGTACTGGTCCCACAGCAGTTCGCGCAGCGGCTCGATGGTCCGCGCGCCGAGGATCACATGGTCGATCCGCATCAGGAGGCACCGCCCAGGGCGTGCGAGGGGCACATGCTGTACGGCAGGGCCTCCCAGTCGTCGCCGACCAGGCCGGCCGCCATGCCCTTGCCGGTGGCGCGCGCCGAGAGCAGCCCGTGTCCGGCGTGGCCGGCCGACAGGAAGATCCGCTCGTGGCCGGGCAGAGCGCCCGCCAGCGGCCGTCCGGTGCCGGACACCGGACGCAGTCCGGCACGGAGCTCCACGGGCACCGACTCCGCGAGGCCAGGCATGACGGTCGTGGCGAACCGCAGCAGGTGCCCGATGCCCTGGGTGGTCACGTGCTCGGCGAACCCCGTGTCCTCCTCCGTCGCACCGACGATCACGTCGTCACCGACCCCGGGCGCGAGGTAGTACGCGGAGGACAGGATGCAGTTCAGCTCCTCGTCGGTGCGCAGCACCGCCATCTGCCCGCGCTGCGGCCGGACCCCGGTCGCCTCGGCCAGGCCCTTGCCCGAGCTCCAGGCGCCCGCGGTGATCACCACCCGGTCCGCGGGGAGCGTCCCGTCGGAGGTCACCACCGAGACGGAGGCGCCCTCCTCGCGCACCTCCCGCACGGTGACGCCCTGCCGCCAGTCGACGCCCCGGGCCACGCACCGGCGCCGTACGGCGTCCAGGTAACGGCGGCCGTCGATCATCAGCCCGTCCGGGTCGAGGAGGTAGCGCCGGCTGGGCGGCAGCTTGAGCCCGGGCGTGGCCTGCGCGAGGGCGTCGCCCTTGAGCCAGTCGCCGACGCCGAGCCCGTCCAGCACGTCGCCGTGGGCCTCCACGTCCGTCTCGCGCAGCGCGCGCAGGATGGGCCTGGCCACGCTGAACGCGCCGTACTCCGGCTCCAGCCGGGCGACGTCGGCGTCCAGGTCCTGCTTGGCGGTCCGCAGCCAGTCGTAGAACTCCCGGTCGGTGAGGTAGCGCAGCGAGGGGACCGCCACGCCCGCCGCGCGGTTGGTCGAGTGCCCGGGTTCGGCGCCGGAGTCGAGGACGCGGACCGACGCCCCGCTGTCGCTCAACTCCTCGGCGAGGCAGGCACCGACGATGCCTCCGCCGATGAGCGTGAAGTCAGGGGTTGATGACGGTGACGACGGCATGTCCTGCACCTTCCATTTCGGCTGCGCCGGCGAGTACCAGCGAGCGGGTGGTCACGTCGCTGTCGCTGTGGACAGCCATGGGTGGGCCGGCCAGGCCGCGGGCCTGGCGCAGCAGATGCACGGGCTTGCCCCTCAGGGCGAGGCGGAACCAGCCGCCGGGCCGGTCCGCGACCCTGGCCAGGCACTGGAGCCGGACGGTGCCGTCGCCGTGGTAGCGCTGGAGGCCCTCCACGCACCAGACGAGCTCCACCGCGTCCGGGGGCACCTCGGCCCGGGGACCGTCGAGTTCGAGCCGGGCCAGCGGCGGCGGGCCGAACCCGCCGGCGTCGTGGTCCCACACGGCCCGGCCGGGCGCGATGCCCTCGGCGAGCGGGGGCGGCGGGCAGATCCGGCCGCCGTCCACCAGGACGGTGGGCAGCGCCGGGTCGCCCCGGTCGTCCCGCCCCGACTCGGGCGGCGCCGACGGCAGATCGGTCAGGGTCAGCTGCGGCAGTATGCGCCGCCCCGCCAGCCGGGCGGCGGTCGCGCGACCCCCGCGGGAGGTCAGCGAGAAAGCCGCACCGGCCACCAGTACCGACGCCGCGGACGGCCGCAGCACCAGCGGCCGCTCGCGCCAGTCGTCCGGCGGGTCGGCCGACACGAACGGCTCCGAGAGCGCCCCGAGTTCGTCCCAGGGCAACGCCTCCACGAGCGCGGCCGGATCCCCCTGGCCGCTGGTCCCGAGCAGCACGGGACCGCCGGGGGTCTCGACCCGGGCCAGCAACTCGGCCCGCCTCGACACCGGCAGACCGTCGCTGTCACGCCACTCGTGGACCTGCGCCACCGCGCTCTGGAGCCCGGCGACGGCCGACGCGGTCCGTTCGGCCGCCTCGGTGAGCAGCAGCCCGGTCTCCTTGCCCGCGTCCTGGTCCGACGGCCCGGCGACCCGCCGGGAGCCGGTGACCCGGCCCGTCGCGTCCCGTTCGACGAGCAGGGTGTCGAGCGAGACGGTCAGCCGCGGCGCGCCGTGGGTGGGGGTGACGATTCCGGAGGCACGTGTCCGCATCTCAGCCACGGGCCACCGCCCGCAGCCCGACGAGTCCGGCCGGCAGCCGGAACCCGGCGTTCGCGAACGATACCGGCACCGGGTACTGCCCCAGCTTTCCGCAGCCCCCGGTGGCCCGCAGATAGGCGGCGACCCGGTGCTCGTAGGGCCGCAGACCCGCGAGCACCCGCGCCCCGTCACCGGTCACCGTCAGCGGGCCCAGCCGGGCGGTGCTGCCGTCGGCGCGGTGCAGCAGGGAGAACGGGGCATGGAAGACGAAGGCGCCCGAGGCGATGTTCATCATGTCCAGCCGCAGCCCGTACGGGGCGATCCAGTCGCCCGAGGGCGGCTCCGGCTCGGCCGCGGGCTCGATCAGGGCCACGGTGTGGGTCATCCGGGGGATCGCCGGATGCCGGTAGCTCTGTCTGCGCCCGTGGCCCGTGCCGGGGCCGCCGCCGAGCAGGGAGGCGAGCGCGAGGTCGGTCATCGGCTGCCCCACCGTGCCCCGGTCGATCAGCCGCAGGGTGCGGCACGGGGTGCCCTGGTCGTCGAACGGACTGCGGTAGCCCGGTTCGTCGTGCGCACCGCCGTCGAGCACCGACAGCCACGCGGGTGCGACACGCTGTCCGGCGCGCGCCCCGAGATAGCTCGTTCCGGACGCGACCACGTCGGCTTCCATCGGGTGGCCGACGATCTCGTGGAAGAACGCCCCGGCGAGGCCGGGCAGCAGGACGAGGTCGGCGCCGTCCGGGAGTTCGGTGGCGAGCGGCAGTGCGAGGCGTTCGCGCACCGCATCGGCCGTCCGCACGGCCGCGTCCCTCAGCCCGTCCGGGTCGGACCCCGCCGGGGGGCACAGCAGCGACCGGGAGTGGACGGTGCCGTCGTCACCGGTCAGCCTCGTCTCCAGGGTCGTGACGATCCGCTCCGTGGTGGCGACGCGTTCCGCGCTGCCCGCGGCGACGTGCTGCTGGGCCACACCCAGGGTCAGCTCCGCGCCGGTGTCGGTGGCGATCCAGGCGAGCTCGGCGCGCAGCTCGGAGGTCAGTTCGAACAGCGGCCGTTCCTGCACCTCGCGCAGCGCGTCGGCAGCCTCCGGGCTCGTCCCGACGGCGCCCGAGGCCAGCAGGTCGTCGCCGTCGGCGAAGCGGTGTTCGGTGAAGCCCCGGTCGAGGTGCCGTTCGACGCTCATTCCGAGCACCGAGGTCCGCTCGGTGGAGACAGCGCCGTCCGGGAGCACATCGGCCCGCATCCGCAGCGAGTGCTCGGCGAAGAGCGTGGTGTGCATCATCGCGTGCTGCTCCCGCCGCTGCTCCTGCCGATGATCTGCATCCGCAGCTCGCTGGTGTAGCGCCGGCCCTCGCTGTCGCGCAGCCACAGTTCGTCCGGTCCCGGCGCCATCCGCTCCACGCCCAACTGCTCGGCGCCGCGCGCCACATGGCTGATCAGGTCCGCCGCGAGCGGTGAGGCCAGGTCGATCAGGTACGGCTTGCGCTCGTGGGCGCTGCGGCAGAAGACGAAACGTGTTCCCGTGTCCCGGGCCAGCCTGCGCAGCGCGAGGAACCGCGCTTCGGGTTCCGGTGCCGCGAGCGCCGCGGTGGGCACCTGCCACCGGGACCGCTGCAGGACGACCGACCCCAGGGCCACTTCGGGCTGTGCGCCCTCGGTGGTGAAGGCGGGGTGGAGCACCTGCGGATGCGAAAGGGCGGCGATGGGGGCGTACTTGACGAAGTCGCTCAGCGGGACGTACGCGCTGACCGTCCTGCCGTCCGGATCGTGCAGGGTGACCTCGTGCGGCCCGATGCGGACCGTGAGGTCCTCCGGCTTCAGCAGCTCCGGCTGATCGTGGTCGGTCCAGGTCAGCGGGCGCATCGCGACCTCACGGCCGGGGAAGCGGTAGTAGCCCTTGTTGCGGCGCCCGAAGTCGAGCCCGACGACCGCGCCGTCCTGTGCCGCCGTCCAGGCGGCGGCGTCCGCGCCGAGCCGGTCCGGATCCGGGTGCATCGTGCCCAGCCAGCTGCGCACCAGCAGGTGGTGGTGGGCGCGGGAGAGTACGAGCGGGGCGGCGGCGCCGAGCGCGGAGGCGTCCGGCGCGGCGGGGCACAGGTCGATGACCGCGTACCGGTCGCCGTCCAGCGCCCCGGCCTCGCCGGTCAGCCGCTCGACCTCGGCCCGCCAGTCGGCGCCGGCGTAGCTCGGCGCGTGGGCCGCCTGGAAGGTGCTGGTCGAGTCGGAACGGCTCGCGGCCGCACGGGTCGCGTACGTGAGGAGGTCCAGTTCGGCGTCCTGCCCACCGGCCGCGCCGTCCGTGAAGGCGTCGCGCACCGCGGCCGCCGCGGCGCGCTGGGCGGCGTGACCGTGCGCGGTGCACACCTCCATCACGGGGGCGAGCTGCCGCTCCCAGTCACCGATCAGCCCGGCGCCGAGGGTCAGCGCGAAGGGCGACGCGCACTCCTCGAAGAACACGGCGCGGTCGGCGTACGCCGCACCGGCGCCCCTCCTGGCCGGCCTGCCGGTGAACTCGGTGAACCGGTTCTCCAGGGCGGCGACGGCGGCCGCCTTGCGGTCCAGCGGCGCCTTCGCCAAGTCGCCGATGAGGGAGGAGAGTTCGGCTGTCCGACCGAGCCACAGCTCGCGTGCCGGTGAGGCGGGCAGCGCGGAGAGCTGTTCCCGCAGGGTCGCGAGGGGCTCCAGGTCGTAGTCGCCGCCGCCGAGACCGATGGTGACGGCCTCCTCGGCCACCAGCCGCATCAGCGTCCTGGCCACCTCGCGGGCCGGCTGCCCGGCGGCGCGCACCACGTCGCGGAACACCGTTCCGTCCGGGGCCACGAGCAGCAGCAGCGGCTCCCGCGCCGTGTCACCACGCCCGGTGGAGTGGAACGCGAGATGCGGAAGGATCTTGGGGTCCCTGGCGATCGCCGTGGCCAGCGCACGCGCCGCCCAGTGCGAGAAGAACACCCGGCGGACGCGGGGCACGTCGTCGCGCAGGACGGCACCCTCACCCTCGCCCACCGCGCCGTACGCCATGGGCCCGAAGAAGCTCACCGTCTCGTTCTTCGCGCAGAACCGCTGCACGTACGTGAACATCTGCCGGCGCACCCGGCGCCAGCGCGAGGTCAGCGGGCCTTCGTACGCCAGCAGCGGGAGCAGCATGTTGCGGTACGCGTCCGGGTTGGACAGGAACACGGCCTCGGAGACCCCGGGATCCGCCAGCAGGTCCCGCAGCCGCTTGCCGGCCTCCTCGTCGGCCTGCCGGCAGGCGAGCGCGTAGCGTTCCCAGGCGTCGGCCCAGGCGCTCACCGCCGGGCTCCACCGCGCTCCGCCGGACCTCGGCACCTGCCCCACCCGTCCGCGCAGCACGTCGGACCGCAGCGACTCGGCGCGGGGCCCGTCGAACCGCTCCTCCACCAGCTCCAGGACGGTCCGCTCGCGGTCGAGCAGCTCGTCCGCGAGTTCCAGCAGGGATCGGGGCGCGCCCAGCTCCTCCAGCCAGTCGAACGGCATTCCCGCATGGCGCAGGATGAACTCCCGCCCGATGCGCCACTGTCGGCTCACTGGCTCCTCCGCATCACTCCGGCTTGGACCAGCCGGTCGGTCAGTTTCCTTCGGACCCCATCGCTGATCCGGTCCAGGACGGCGGTGTCGCCGGACGAGAGCCGCTCCACGACCGGCGTCAGCTTCGGATGCAGCCGGAACGCGCTTCCCGTCCGCAGATTCACCACGAACGAACCCGGGCCCCGGCCGTCCGGGCCGGGCCCCTCCCCGGCCACGACGACGGCCGACGGCTCCCACACCGGAGTCCCGTCCGGTGCGGCGACCACGCAGCAGGCGAACCGGCCGGGGAACAGATCGGCGACGGCACCGAGTTCGGCGTTGAGCACGCCGATCGCCGCGGTGCGCTCCGTTTCGTCGAGCGTCCCGGGCGCGGTGAACCGGTCCCAGCGCGGCAGATCGTGCCCCGGGGTCGTGTGCCGGATCAGCGGCACACCGTCCCAGGCCTGCGGTGCCGCACCGCCACGGACCGCCGGCAGCCGGAACGGGCTGAGCCCCGCGAGCCGGGGGCCCGGCCCGGACAGCAGGCTCCGCGCCGCGGCGCCGGTCTCCTCGGCACTCACCCCGGGCGCCCCGACGAGCAGTTCGACCCGGAGCAGTGCCCCGTCCGCCGCGTCCAGGACGGGCCGCAGATCGGTACGGCTGCCATCCGCTCCCGTCAGCTCGGCCCAGGACGCCAGCCGCGCCACGGTCAGCGCCGCGCCCCGGCACTCGCGCCACGCCTCGGCGGGCAGCGCCGCCGCCTCGTCCGGGGCCAGCCAGCCCGCCCAGGGCGCGCCGGCCTGCCAGTCGGCCGCGCGGCGGATCCAGCGGACCGGCGTGCCGTCCCCCGACCACTCCTCGCCCAGCCGCCAGGCCGGAGCCCAGTCGTCGAAGTCCGCCGCCGCCGAGAACGGGGCGAGCGCGCGCAGCGCCTCCCGGTGCGTGGTGGCGAAACGCCCGCAGAGCACGACCCTTTCAGGGCCGAGCGCCTTCAGGAGCGCCGCAGCCGCCGGGAGTTGCTGATCGGTCTCGATCACCAGATGCACACGCCCGTCCGGGACAGCCGCACGGGTCCACAGCGCCTCGGGCCCCAGCAGCTCGGTCCGCTCGGCGGCCAGCACCACATCGGGCCCGCACTCGGTGGTGCCGCCGACGAGTTCCACGTCGTCCGCAGCCAGGCGCAGTGCCGGATCGGCCTCGCCCGCCAGCCGCAGCGCCATGCCCATGGCCCGCAGCCGGCCCGCGGCACGGCCGCCCCGTGCGGTGACCCGCTCGGCGGCCTGCGCGGTGACCCGCGCGGCGGCCTGCGCGAACAGCGCCTTGGCCCGGTTCTCCGCGGGGTCGCTCCCGCCGCGCCTGCCGAGGGCGTAGTCGTCGGCCAGTGCGGCGAGTGTCCCGGCGCCCGCGAGGCGTGCGATGAAGTGCGCGTTCACATCGATCAGTTCGTCGTCCGGCCCGAGCTCCGGTTCCAGACCCGGATCGAACAGAGGAGGGAGCACCACCCGGCGCATCACCGCTCACCACCGCCCCGCAGATACACACAGCGCAGCTCGGAGGCGAAGCGCAGCTCCCCGTCCCGCAGCCAGGCGTCCTCGGGTGCGGGCAGCGCCTCGGACACCAGGAGCTGTTCCGCCGTGCCCGCCAGCCGGGCCATGCCCTTGAGCAGCTCGGGGCTCGCGGTGTCCACGTACACCGGTTTGCGTTCGGCCGGTGACTTCACGAAGAAGCGGTCGGGCAGGCCCCGTTCCCGGACCAGCCGGGCCGACGCGAGCAGCCGTTCGGCCTCCCGCCGGCTGCTCTGCGCCTCCAGCACCGCCGCGCTCGGCAGCGCCCAGCGCCGCCGCGAGAACACCACGTTGCCCCAGCGCAGCCGCGGCACGTGCGGCAGGTCCGGCAGCACCGGGCGGCGGATCCGGGGCAGCGCCAGCGCGGTGTGCACGGCGGTGTCGAGCTCGCCGTTGTGGAACAGCAGGCTCCGGCCGGGGTGGGTGTCGCCGCGCAGGACGACCCGTTCACCATCGCTCTCCAGCCACAGCTGGTCCAGGCCGATCCGCTCCCGGTCCGCGCCGGCCTTGCCGCCCAGTTCGAGCACCACGCCGGGGAATTCCAGCGGCGGCAGCCCGGTCGTACGGCGCGAGATCACATTGACGGCCACCTGGTCGCCCAGTGCCCTGCGCACCCCGGCGTCCCGCTCGGCGAGCAGCGCCGCGGAGTCCGGATGGAACTGCAGCGCCCACGGGGTGAGCAGTGCCGCGTCGTGGATGTCGCCGAGTACGAGCGGGGTCGCCCCCGGCTCGTATCCGGCCAGGTCGGGAGCCGCGATCAGGACGTCGATGGAGCACAGCACCGGGGCGGCGGGCGGTGGCGGTGCGGCGAGCAGCCCCGCCACGTCGAGTTCGGCCCGGTCCGCGCCTTCGGCCTCGATCACCCGGCTCAGCTCGGCGCCGAGCGCTCCGCCCGTCTCGATGGCGAGGTCCGCGCACTCCCGCAGCGCCCGCAGCAGCGGGATCCTTCCCGTTCCCAGCCGGGCCGCGACCGCCCGGTTGGTGCGTACGCGGGTCGCCTCGGCCTCGTGGGCCAGCAGGTCGAGCACCGGCGCGACGGCGTCGCACATGTCGCGGGCCAGCGGTCCGCGGACCTCCAGCCCGGCCGTGCCGACGGCGGCCTCGTGGATGACGACCCGGTCGTTGTAGAAGCGGCCGCGTTCCGCCGAGCGGTCGGTGACGGGCAGCAGCGACTCCAGTTCGGCCTGGATGGTCAGTTTCCGCCCGGGCGGCGCCGACGGGTAGCCGTCGAGCAGATCGAGCACCTTCACCAGCAGGGCCCGCACCCCGGCCGCGCGGGCGGCCGTCTCGGTGTCCGAGGCGTCGATGCGTTCCAGGGTCCAGCGCAGCGGGTCGACCACGGTTGCCGGCGGGCACAGGGTGTGCGTCAGCGTCCCCTTCGCCACGGCCGCCGCGAACGCGGCCACCGCCTCCGGGACGCCGGCACCGCACCCGGACGCGATCCGGGCCACCGTCCGTACGCCGTCGGCCTCCCGCAGCAGCGCCGCGCCGACGCCCGTACCGCGGGGCGTGCCCGTCACCGTCTTGCGCACCGGTGCCAGCTGCTCGGCCAGCGCCGGATCGCCCAGCAGCAGTTCCTGCACGGCGTCGTTGACCCGGGCCGCGGTGTGCGCCTGGCGGACCCGGATCGCGGCGTGGCCCTCCCAGTCCAGCGCCGTGGCAGCGTCGGAGTCAGGGCTGAGTCTGCCGTAGTTGATGGGCCCGAAGAAGCTCATCGTCTCGCTCTTGGACGCCAGCCGCTGTGCGTAGGAGGCGAGTTGGCGCCGGATCCGGCCGCCGCCCGCACCCCGTGCGAGATCACGGTGGACGGCGGGCGACGAGCAGACGATGGCGTCGTTGACCCGCGGATCGGTGCGGATGGCGGCGAGCGCCTCGTCGACCGCTGCCGTGTCGGTCTCGACGGTTGCGGTGAGCCGCTCCCGCACTGCGGTCACCTGCTGCGCCGCGGCGTTCCACTCGGCCAGCCAGTCGGCGGGGAGGTTGTCCGACGCGGGCAGCGGCCGCAGACCGCGCAACTTGGCCTGCTGGCCCCGGGACAGCCGCCCCGTCGGGTTCAGCCGTGACGCCACGTCGGCCGACCGGGCCTCCAGGGCGAACAGCTCCGCGAGGAGCAGACGGGTCCGTTCACAGGCCAGTCGCTCGACCATCTGCCAGGGGAACCCGGCGCTGCGCAGGACGACCGTGGGCAGCAGCTCCCAGCCGTGCCGCCGCGACGCCGGCTTCTGCGGAGAGCGGGCGGATTGGGGTGTCATGACGCCGCCCTCTTCATGGCGATCCGGAACTCCGAGGTCACGGGGGCCCCGCCGTGGCGCAGCCACAGCGCGTCCGGCGCCGGCCTCATCTCGGCCAGCGACACGGCCGCACTGTCACCGGCCAGCACCATCGCCACCAGGGCGTCGACGGCCAGCGGACTGTCCAGGTCGATCCCGACCGGCTTCGGCTCGTGCGGAAGGGAGGCGAAGCAGAACCGGGGCACCCCGTGCCGGGCCCGCAGCGACTGGACGGCGAGGAAGGCGGCGGCGGGGTCGCGCGCCGCGTCGACCCCCAGGTCGGCCCGGTCGAACCACCAGCGGGCCCGCTGCACCAGCAGGTCCCCGACCACGATCCTCGGCGCGAAGTCCCCGATCCGCACCAGCGGCAGCCCCACGCCGGGGGCGGCGAAGGCCCGCAGGTGCACGTGGTCGTCCTCGCCGGCGTACAGGGTCAGTTCACCGTCCGGGGTGCGCAGCCGGGGCGTGCCGTCCACCAGGACGACGGTCAGATCGGTCAGCGGCACGGTCCGCTCCCGGTCGTCGGTGGCCACCGAGGTGATCTCGATGAAGCGGCCCGGGAACCAGTCGGCCACCAGGCCCTTGTGGCGCCTGCGGCGGATCACCGTGGCCAGCCGCTCGGGGCCGCCCCACGGTTCGAGACCCGCCGCGAAGTCGTCCAGCATCCGGTCCTGCTCGTCGCAGAACAGCCCCTGCGAACCCCAGGCGAAGACGTACGGGTGCAGCTCGCCCAGCACCAGCAGCTCGCCGCCGTCCTCCCGGCTCTCCAGCATCAGATCCGGGCTGACGAACCGGTGCCGGCCGGGCCCGGGCGCGAACCCCGCGAGCTCGGCGGGGGAGAGCCGGGCCTCCTGACCCTGCACGGCGGTCTCCACCAGCGCCGCGTAGTCCCGTTTGAACCCGATCAATGGTCCCGCGAGCCGGTCCAGACCGCCCTCCTCCACCGAGGCGCGCATCCGGCGGATCAGCTCGTCGTACGGCATGGCGTCGCCGCCCGCCGCGAGCATGATCTCCGCGCACAGCTCGGCCGCCGCCTGCTGCTGGAGCTCGCCGTAGCGAGCGGCCACGTCCAGCACCGGGCTGAGCTCGGACTCCCAGCGCCCGGCCACGTCGCCGCCGATCACCACCGGGCTCTGGTCGCCCTTGGCGTCGAGGGACACCACCAGCCGGTCCGCGTACATCCGGCCGCCGGCGCGGCGCGCGTCGACCTCGGTGAGCCGGGTGAAGCACTCCTCGACGCGTTCCAGCGCGGCCGCCCGGGCGCGGTGGCCATCGGCCGCCGCGTAGGCGTCACCCAGATCGCGCAGTTCCCGCAGCCGTACCGGCCAGGCGGTGCCCTCCGCGTAGCGGTCGGCCCAGGAGACCAGCGAGTCCAGCGGTCGCGCCGCCGTGGACGGCGGCTCGGGCCAGAGCCGGACGGCCCCCGCCTGCCGCAGCCGGTCCAGTACCCGGCGCGTCTCCGCGAGGTCGAGTCCTGCCAGCGCCGCCAGTTCGACGGTGGAACGCCGCCCGTCGACGGCCTCGGCGAGTTGCCACCGCACCCCGGACAGCGTGATCCGGCGGCCGTCGGCGGACTGGATCGTCCCCGACCCCGGCGCCCCGCCCGGTGCCCGGCGGCAGGACGGCAGCCAGGCCACGGGCGGGCGGTCCCGTACCTGTGGGTCCGTACCGATGAGCTTGGCCAGCTCGCACACCGCCCAGAACGCGGTCTGCGCCTCCAGGACGTGGTAGCCGGAGTCCGTCTCGGGGCCGAGGACGGTGCCCTCGGCCCCGCGGTCGACCCGGCCGTGCACCAGCGGGCCGAAGAAGCTGGTCGTCTCGTTCTTCGCGCCGAGCCGCTGGCCGTACAGGTAGACACGGCGGTAGAAGGACCGGTCCTTGGCGCGGTTGCGGCCCGTCGCGCTGTCCTGCTGGTGCCAGCCGTCGACCCAGCGCACCGCCTCGGTGTGGAAGGACGGCGACAGCTGGAGCAGGGCGTCGCACACCCGCTCGTCGCGGAGCAGGTCGCGGACCCGCTCCGGCCGCCGCAGCACCTCCTCACCGAGGGCGGCGGACAGTCGCTCACCCACCTGCTGCCGAGCGGAGTGCGCCGCGCGGTAGCCGTCGATCGCCGAGGCCACGTCGCCGCCGCGCGGGTCGTGCTCCACGGGCAGTCTGCGGCCCACCCGGCCGCGCAGCTTCGACAGTTCGCGCAGTTCGGCCCGGTCCCGCTCGCGGTCGGCGCCGGTGACGGACTTGGCGATCGCCTCCTGGAGCCGGGCGCGGCCCTGCTCGAACCGCGCCACCGCCTCCCGGTACTCCGCGGCCGCGGCAGCCGCCGGCCCGTCACCGAGAGCGGTCAGCAGGTCGATGCCGAAGCCAGCCCTCCGCAGCAGCAGTCGATCGTAGAGCTGCCACTGCGCCCGCTGTTCCGTCTCCCCTTGGGTCGCTTGGTCCGTCATGGCCTCAGTCCTGAAAGTTGATCAGGTCGAACGGGCGGTTGAGCTTGGTCCGCGGCCTGGGCAGCAGCCCTTGCAGGTCGGCGCCTTCGGCGACGGCCTTGGCGAGGGCGTCCGCCTCACCGGGACGGGTGAGGCTCAGCGGTGCCATGGCCGCCACCGAGCCGGCCGCGGCGACGGAGCCGGTCGTCATCACCCGACCCGCCTGGGCCAGCGCGATGCGGTACGGATCGCCCAGCAGCCGGGCCGCGGACTCGGCGCGCTCGTACTGCTCGGCGCCCGTCGTCGCGTCACCGCCGGAGGCGTGCAGCATGCCCAGTTCGAGACGCACCTCGGTCTCGTGGAAGAGGTCACCCAGCTCGGCCGCGTTCACCAGCGTGGTGTCCAGGTCCTCCAGGGCGGCGTCCCGCTCGCCGACGAGCAGCCGCAGCCCGGCGCTGCGGTACGCGTGGTGCTTGCGGAAGCCCGCGTTCGACGAGCCGGTGGCCTGCTTGAACTTCTCCCAGGTCGCCAGCGCCGAGGCGTGCTTGCCCGCCTTCTCCTGGAGCACGCTGATGTTCGAGTACAGGTTGATCCGCAGATGCGCGGCACTGGCGTCGGTCAGACCCGCCATGCAGGCCAGCGCCTGTTTCTCGTGCTCGAAGGCCGCCCCGAGCCGCCGTTCCGCGAACAGGGTCAGCCCGCGCAGATTGTGCAGCCAGCCGCGCTCGCGGCGCACGCTCTCGGTCTCGCCCGGGCGTTCCGCGACGACCTCGAAGCCCTGCTCCACCTCGGCGACGGCCTCCGCCAGCCGGTTCTTGCGCTTGGACAGGGTGAGCGCGGAGTACAGGTGCGACTGGGCCCGCAGCTCCGGGGAGAGGCCGGCGGCGTCCTCCCGGATGGCCCGGAAGCAGGCGATGGCCGTGTCCTGGTCCCCGCGGAAACCCGCCTGGATGCCGAGCACCTTGAGCAGGAAACCGCGTACGTCGGCGGTGCCGCGCAGGATCGCCGTCTCGAACTCGATGGCGTGGACGAGTTCTTCCTCGCGCTCCGCCCTGGCGAGCAGCCCGGGTACTTCCGACTCGGGGATACCGGCGAGCAGCCCGATCGCCTCGTCGGCGACGACCGCCATGCCCTCCCAGTTCGCGGAGAAGAACGCCCTGCGGCAGTAGGCCAGTGCGGCGGCCACCCGGTCCACGGCGGAGCTCTCGGCGTCCCTCGCCCGCAGGAACAGTTCGCCTTCCTCGGACACCGGCACGAATCCGGAGTCGGCCGCCGTGCCCAGGTCCGGGACCAGGTCGTCCTCGGTGACCGGCAGCCCCATGCGGCGCAGGCACCGCACCCGCTCCCTGCGGTAGTCGGCGTACCGGCCGAGCGGCTCACGCACGGAGGTCGGCGAGTCCAGCAGCAGCTCGGCGCCCTTGACGAGCTGCGCGTGCTCGAAGGCCCGCATGAAGCCGCGCAGCGAGGACAGATCGGTGCCGCCCATCCCCCTGAACAGCAGGGGCCGGCCCAGCTGCGCGCTGCCCGCGCAGAGGGCGGTGGCGGCCACCGTCAGCACGCGGTAGACCTGCTCGCTCTCCCGGTGCAGCCGCCGCTCGGAGGGCGCGAGCGCGATCTCCTCCAGCGGCGCGGTGCCGGGTGCGGTCTCGGCGGGAAAGAGCTCCGCCCATTCCGACGGATGCCGGGCCGCGAGCCCGGTGAAGTCGGCGCCCTCCGTGCGCAGGGCGCTGATGCCCGCCCGCAGTCCCGTGTACGAGGCGGCCGGGCCGGTGTTCACGTCGACCAGGACGGAGTCGGTGGATGTGCGGCCCACCGCGGCCACCCGCGTCACCATCGCGAGGGCTCGGTGGTGGCGAGGGCGAGCGGCGCGATCTTGTTCTCGACCTCGTCGAGGTCGAAGTCGACGTCGTCCAGCTCGTCCAGCGCGTCCAGTTCGGTGTCCTCGGCGGTCTCCGCCTCAGCGGCCTCCGCCTCGGGGATCTCCGCCTCGGGGGCGAGAGCCTCGGCGGTCTCCTCGGGCTCTGTGGACTTCGCGGTGTCTTCCATGGCGCGCTCCATTCGGAATCACGGTCGGACATGGGAATGCGGATGCGGAGGATCCGGTGTCAGGGCAGCCGGAACCAAAGGGGTGTGCGGGATCGTGGCGGCGGACGTACGGGGAGGGCTGCGGTCGGCGGAGCCGACGGCGCGGCCCACGGCAGTCCCGGTCGACGCCGGCAGGAGGCCGGGACGACGCCGGGGCGAGGGCTCAGCCGACCGGCGTGCGCATCCGGGCGAACTCGACCACTTGCCGTCCGACGGTGGCCAGTTGAGCGGTGAGATGCGGGTCGCCGTTGCTGCCGTCGGATGCCAGGGTGACGCTCTCCGTGTTGATGGCCACTCCCAGGGGAGTGGGCCAGCCCCTCAGGGCGTGCACGACGGAGCGGAGCCCCGCCAGCGTCGAAGCGGCCTGCGTCCCGCGTGCGGTGACGACACAGCCGACGGCACGGCCGTGCAGATAGGGACGCGCGTCCTCACGCAGGTCCTCCAGGTAGTCGAGGGCGTTCTTCACCAGACCGGACACACCCCCGTGGTAGGCGGGCGTGCCGATCACCAGGCCGTCGGCGAGGGCGACGGCCTCGATCAGCCGCCGGGCCGCCGGGGTGCGCAGTGACTCCCCCGGGGCGTAGAGCGGCAGTTGAAGTTCATCGGCACCCAGCAGCAGGGTCCGGGCGCCCGCCGTCGCGGAGGCCGCGAGCACCGCCCGGACCGCCCGTTCCGTCGAGGAACCGGAGCGGACGGTGCCCCCGATGCCGACGATCAGGGGCCGGGCATCGCCTGAGGCGCCGACACCGGGATTCTCCACCAAGGGAAAGGAACCCTGGTTCGTCTCCAGAACGACCATACCAACCTCCTTGACCGGTCGCGGATTTCGGAGTCTAGGCAGGGCGGTTATGCACTGGTTATGCGCTGGTTATGTGCTGGTTATGCGTTGGCCGGAGGTCTGGGCCGCAATCCGGGCGGGCGCGTCCTGGGCGCGCAGGACCCGCTCCAGGAGCCGATCGGTGTCAGGGCTGACATCGATGTCCAGACCGTCCGACATCCGGGCGCAGCACAGCTTGTACCAGGACCTGGCCTGCCCTAACTGGCCCAGCTCGCCGTGCACTTGGATCAGGGTCCGGTAGACGTCCTCCTGGTACGGGTCGATGTCCAGCGTGCGGCGGCATATGTCGATGACCTCCGCGAGCTCGCCCCGGTCCAGCGCTTCCTGGAGGAGGAAGTCGGCGGCTCCCAGGGCGAGCGACCGCACCCAGTCCCGCTGTTCCCTGACCCAGTCGGCGGTCTCACCGGGCAGGAAGTCCCCGGTGTGGAGATCGAGGGCGCTGCGGTAGTACTCCGCGGCCGTGTGCGGGTCACTGCGGGCCGCCGCACGGTGTCCTTCGTTGCACAGCCGTTCGAGCTCCTCGAAGTCCAGCCAGGCGTCGTGGAGTTTGAGGGAGTACCCGTACCCGCCGCAGACGATCTCCGCGGCCGGCTGTTCTCCCGCGGCTCGCTGCCCGCTGAGTATCTGCTGCACCGCGTGCTTGGCGACCTTGAGGGAGCTCGACCCCGCCGACCGGGTGCGGTCGGGCCACAGCGCGGCGTGCAGTTCGTCGCGGTCGACCGAACGGCCCCGGTTGATGAGGAGGTAGAGGAACAGTGTGCGGGCCTTGCCGGCGCGCCAGCGTCTGACCGGGAGTCCCCTCAAGTCCAGTGAAAAGCCGCCGAGGCAGCGTACGACGGCAAGTGTGGAAATCTCGGTCATGTGGAAACCCTCCTCCTTCGTGGGGGCAACGGGATGCGAACGCGCTGGCGCGGTCGGCCGGTTCAGGCCTGAGGCGGAGGCAGTCCGGTCGACCGGCGGTACGACCGGGGTCAAGGCCACTCGCCCTATATGTGTAGACGTACGAGAACGTCGTGGCCGTTTGGGCGATGCCGGACAGGAAGCCGGCCAGGGGCGGGGTCTTCCGTTCGGTCCGGGAGTCGGCGGAGGGCTTCGGAAGCCGGTTCGCGGCTCTCCACGCGCGCGAGTCGACCCGATCGGCATCGTGTCGGTGCGCTGCCTCGGGCGTGACACGACGGCCCGGCGATTGCCGCTGCCCCGGTCGTGCTCGACCGGGCCGGCCGGTGGTCGACACCGCTGCGGTCCGGCCGGCGATCCGCCCCGCCGTCGTCGCTCCCCGCCTGGCCGTGGGAGTCGGCGACGTGCCGTCGTGCAGCGCCTCGTCCTCGGAGCGCCCCTACCGGAGGGGGCCGAAGCGGTGGGACTTCTGCAGGATGCTCTCCTGGAGGCCCTTGCCCCACCGGAAGGTGCCGATGGTGTACTCACCCATGGTGAGATGTCGCGGCTTCCTGGACGGGCCCGCAAGGAACTCGGCCCGGTTTCGGCGGAATTCGGCGCTCTTCCCGGCCTCGTCGATCGGCGGCTTCACGAAGTCGATTCCGAGGGGGCGCCGCCGGTCACCGCACCAGGGTCGGTGTGCGCACGATCGGTGCGCTGATTCCGCTGACGCATTCCACGCCGTGGCGATGGCGGCGAAGGCCCGGGGCGGGGTGGCGAGCGTGAGCCCGGCGGTCGCCGCAACGGCGGCGACCAGGGCTCCAAGTAGCGTGCGCAGCATGATGTACGTTCTCCAGAGTTGCCTGCCAGGCACCGTCCGGCCGCCCGAGTCAGGAAGATCAGGAATGACTCTGGCTGCTGCGAATAAACAAGTGATGAACAGAGGACTCGGCCCCGGCGTTCACCCGTTTTCGGCTCACCGGGTGGACGAACTACGGCGCCCCGAAAGCCGAACCGGAGCCGGCTGTCGTTCGTCCTCGCAGGATCCTGCGGCGCGAAGGACCGACCGTCGCTTCTCACGTTCCGTGCAGCACCCGGAGAAGGAAGCCTTGCCGGGCTGCGCCGGTACCCGCATGCCGGAGCGGCCCCCGTTCGAACGGCACGCCTCCGGTACCGCCTACGCCGTGGTCGGGCCTGCCGGCGCTCCGGCGGGCCCGACCACGGCGGCGCAGGGGGAGTCCCGCACCCGCCCGGGCGAGGTGCCGGGCGAGTGCGGGCAGGGGCGCCGATCAGCAGAAGTTGAAGTTCCAGTCGCCCACGGCGGCGAGACGCTGGTCCGCGCAGGACGACGGCGTGCTCGGCTCCGCGGGCCGCTCGCCGTCCAGCAGGCGCTCCGCCGCCTCGATCGCGGCGAAGGTCTCATCGTCAAGCATGGTCTGTGACAACGCAGTTCTCCTCTCGGGGAAGTGGACCGTTGGGCTGTCGCCGACTGCGGGTGCGCCAGGGTCCGGGACTGGCAGTGACGCTACGGTGGCGCGGGCCGGGAGGTTGTACGTCAGTGCACGGATAATGTCCCAGGAGGGAAGCAGAACTGATGGCGCGTCAGTGATCTGGCTTCGCCGAGGCACCTCGCCCCGGCTCCTTCGGCATGCCGGCGCCCTGGCCGACGGCCGCCCGGCCGCCGTGCGGGCGATCGTCACCCCACGGACGGCGGGCGCGTACCCGAAGAGGCCGACAAGGCGGGTCGGCCCATAGTGCGCTGGAGCGGGGCGTGAGGCCGCGGCGGGACCGCGAACCGGCTCCGCGATCGGAGTGGGCCGCCGCCCGCACGTGAGCGCCACGAGCGTTTACGGCGGGCCGGCCGAGTCGAGGCCGGCCGGGGCATGGTGGCCGGTCACCCCCACCGACATCACCCTCACCGCCCAGGACCCGACCCGGACGCCTCGTCCTGAACAACTCCCGGGACCACTCTGCTCCGGGTTCCACTTCCTGTCTCGATCGGTCCCGGCACGGCGAACTCGGCCGGGACCGGGCGCGTTACGTCGCCGCGCCCCGGGTCCGGGGCCCGCGAAGGGCGTGACAAACCGGTGACACGGAACGTCCGGTTCCGTCGAACGTTCGCACTACCTTCGATCGTGCACGCCGCGCCACCGCCGCCCGGTCCCCGCACGCGAGGGAACGGGCAACGTGCGCCCTCACCGCACTTCGCTCGGGAGAACCCGCATGCCCCTCATGACGAACCGCCGCGCCACCACCGTCCGCACGCTGGCCGGCACCGTCCTGACCACCGCTCTGCTGGTGTCCGCCGCAACCGCCTGCAGCTCCACGCCCACCGCGCAGAGCACCGCCGCACCGGCCACCACGCCCGCCGTGCAGGGTGCCACCACCCCGGCCGCCCCGCCCACGACGACGGCCGCCACCGCACCCGCCACCGCACCCGCCACCGCGCCCGCCACCGCGCCCGCCACGAGCCGCACCACCGCACCGGCCGCCAAGCCCACCGCGCAGAGCACCGCCGCACCGGCCACCACGGGCAAGGACAAGTCGCCGGTCCGCACTCAGCCCCTGGTGGACGGCAGCACGGCCGAGATCCACGACCTCGGCAACCAGCACTACCTCGCCAGGATCGTCCACGACGGTCAGGTCCTGGCCACGCTGGAGACCGGCGAGAGCGACGCCGGACTCGACGCCAACGACATGTTCGTCACGCTGACGCTCGACGGCCAGGTCCACTCCTGGATGGGCGGCGGGCACCAGGGCCCCGGTACCTTCAAGCTCGCGGGCGGCTGGACGGCCAAGGTCACGAAGGTCGGCGAACTCCACTACCGCGCGCAGATCCTCGGCAACGAGAACGCGGTGGAAGGCACGCTGGAGGCGAACCAGCACGACGACGGCGGCGTCGCCAACGGCGTGTACATGGTGCTCACCGCCGGCGGTGAGATCAGCGCCCACCAGTGAGATTCCACCCGTGAGCGCCTCCCCGGCCGCTCCCCGGTCCTTCGGCGCGCCGGCCGACAACGGAAGGTCACCGCACGCATAGCCGAACAGAACGGGCTGCGAGCACCGATTTCCACCACAGTTGGTGCCGTGCGCCTGACATCCGCCTTGCGGTCGGCTTCCAGCGCCGTCCGTACGGACGCGGTCAGACGCATTCCGATCTCCGCGGTCCGGAAGGAATCCAGCACATGAGTGCGACGCAGGGCTCGACACCAGGCATGGGAGAGGGCGAACTGGGCGCCGTGGGCGCGGCCGGGAACGGCCAGGTGGTGCAGCCGCCGGTGCTGGGAGGGCCCGAGCAGTCCGACTACTACCTGCTCGGGGAGCTCCTCACCGGGGAGCAGCAGCAACTGAGGCGTCGGGTCCGGGAGTTCATGGACCGGGAGGTCGCTCCGGTCATCAACCCGTACTGGGAGCGCGCCGAGTTCCCGCACATGCTGGTGCCCAAGCTGGCCGAGCTGGGGATCGCGGGCTTCCAGATTCCCGGCTACGGCTGTCCGGGGATGAACAACGTGACGGCCGGGATCGTGATCATGGAGCTGGCTCGCGGCGACCTGAGCATGTCCACGTTCATGGGCGTCCACTCGGCCCTGGCCATGACCTCGATCGCGATGCTGGGCTCGGAGGAGCAGAAGCAGCGGTTCCTTCCCGCGATGGCGCGGCTGGAGAAGATCGGTGCCTTCGGCCTGACCGAGCCCGCGCACGGCACCGACGTGGTCAAGCTCCAGACGGAAGCCCGCCGGGACGGCGACTCCTACGTGCTCAACGGGTACAAGCGGTGGATCGGCAACGCCACCTTCGCCGACTACGTGATCATCTGGGCCCGCGGCGAGGACGGGCACGTCGGCGGCTACGTCGTCGAGAAGGGCACGCCCGGGTTCGACGCGCAGGCGATCACCGGCAAGACGGCCCTGCGCTGCGTGCAGAACGCGCAGATCTCCCTGAAGGACGTCCGGGTGCCGGCCGCGAACAGGCTGGAGAACGCCCACACCTTCCGGGACACCGAGAAGGTCCTGCTCGCCTCGCGGTACTGCGTCGCCTGGGAGTCGGTGGGTGCGGCCATCGCGGGCTACGAGACCGCCCTGGCGTACGCCAAGGAACGCAAGCAGTTCGGGATGCCGCTGGCCTCCTTCCAGCTCGTCCAGTACCGGCTGGCGCGGATGCTGGCGGACATCACCGACATGGTGTGCATGAACGTCCGGCTCGCCCAGCTGATGGACGAGGGCAAGTACTCGATGCCGCGGGTCGCGCTGGCCAAGATGCACTTCACCGAACGCGCGAGGGCCATCCTCTCCGACGCCCGCGACCTGCTCGGCGGCAACGGGATCGTCCTCGACTACCACGTGGCCCGGCACCTGTGCGACATCGAGGCCATCGACACCTACGAGGGCACCGACACCGTGCAGGCGCTGATCGTCGGCCGCGACATCACCGGATACAACGCCTTCGCACCCGCGCCGCCGGCGCCGGCCCACCACTGACCCAGCGCCCGCGCGCCGACGCCCCGGCCGGTCGGGGCGGTCCCTGGCACTCCTGCCCCCGGCACTCCTGCCCCCGGCACCGCGCGGCCCCTGCCGAGAAGAAGGACCTGTCATGGCGGACACGCCCCTGCTGGAGGGACTGCACGTCGTCGACGTCGCCAGTTTCATCGCCGGTCCCGCCGCGGCCACGATGCTCGGCGACTACGGCGCCGACGTCGTCAAGGTGGAACCACCCCGAACCGGCGACGCCTACCGCGCGTTCAGCCGCATGCCTCCCAACCCCCACGTCGACGGGGTCAACTACCCCTGGCAGCTGGACAACCGCAACAAACGCGGCATCGCCCTCGACCTCAAGTCACCCGGCGCCAAGCCCGTGCTGGAACGCCTGGTGAAGTGGGCCGACGTGCTGGTGACCAACTTCCCGACGCATACCCGCACCAAGCTGGGCCTGGACTACGACGACCTCGCCCCCCTCAATCCGCGGCTGGTCTACGCCGATGTCACCGGCTTCGGCGAGGAAGGCCCGGAGGCGCACCTGCCCGGGTTCGACGCGACCGCGTACTGGGCACGCAGCGGCCTGATGGACTACACCCGTCAGCGCGGCGACGCACCCGGGATGCCGGCGTTCGGCTCCGGCGACCACCCGACGGCGGTCACCCTGTACGCCGGGATCATGACCGCCCTGTACCGGCGGGAGAGGACCGGCCGGGGGGCGCGCGTCTCGGCGTCGCTGATCGCCGAGGGCGCGTGGGCGGCGGGCGTCTGGCTGCAGGCCGCACTCCTCGGGGGCGAGGCCCCCCGCCCGGCCGACCGGACCGACCCGCCGAACGCGCTCGCCAGCGCCTACCGCACGGCGGACGACCGCTGGCTGCTGCTGGCCTTCGTCAACGAGGACAAGCAGGTCCCGCTGTTCCTCCACGCCATCGGCCACCCCGAGGCCGCGCAGAACCCGGACTACGCCGACACCCCGAGCCGGCGCGCCCACGCGGCCGAGATCGCCGCACTGCTCGACAGGACCTTCGCCACCCGGACGCTCGCCGAATGGCGCGAGCTGCTCGACGCCTCCGGCCTCACCTACGGAGTCGCCCAGACGATCGACGAGTTCGCCCGCGATCCCCAGCTGACCGCCAACCGGATCGTCGTCCCCGTCGAGGACGGCAGCGCCGAGCCGCACCTGACGATCGACAGCCCCGTACGGCTGGACCAGGAACGGAAGGTCCCGCCGCGCCCCGCCCCCGACCTGGGCGAACACACCGACGCGGTGCTGCGTGACCTCGGCTACGACGCCGCCGCGATCGCGGAGCTGCGCGCGGCGGAGGTGGTCGGCTGAGGACGGGCCCGCCGAGGACGACGCAGGGAAGAGAGAGAAGGGAACCGGCATCATGACCGAAGCCACGGACACCCCGGCGGTGCGCACCGAGGAACGCGACGGCGTCTTCGTGATCACCATCGACCGGCCGCAGGCCCGCAATGCCGTCGACGGAGCCACCGCGCGTGCGCTGGCCGCCGCCGTCGACGAACTCGAGGCACGTGACGACCTGTTGGCCGGCGTCCTCACCGGAGCGAACGGTGTCTTCAGCGCGGGCATGGATCTCAAGGCCTTCGCGCGAGGAGACACACCCGTCATCGAAGGGCGGGGCTTCGGGGGCATCACCCACATCGAGATCAGGACCCCGCTCATCGCCGCCGTCGAGGGCTACGCACTGGGCGGCGGCACCGAGATGGCCCTCGCCTGCGACATGATCGTGGCCGCCCGGAACGCCACCTTCGGCCAGACCGAGGTCCACTACGGCATCGTGCCCGCCGAAGGGGGCATGGTGCGCCTGCCCGAGCGCATCCCCCGCAACATCGCCCTGGAGCTGCTGCTCACCGGTGATCCGCTGCCCGCCGAACGCGCCGAGCGGCTCGGCCTCGTCAACCACCTCACCGAGCCGGGCCAGGCCCTCACCCGGGCCCTGGAGCTCGCCCACCACGTCGCGCAGAACGCCCCGCTCGCCGTCACGGCCGTCAAACGCGTCATCAATGAGCGCACGGCCTTCCGCGACACGGACGCCCTGCGCGACCAGGACCGGTTCGTCACCCCCGTACTCGCCTCCCACGACGCGCAGGAAGGAGCCCGCGCCTTCGCCGAGAAGCGCCCACCGCACTGGCAGGGCCGCTGACCCGCGCCCCGGCCCTGGCCCCGGCCCCGACACGAGAGGACGTGGTCACATGCGTTCCCAGGATGTGACGCAACGGCTCACCACCCCCCTGGACGCTCCGGCCTACCCCGAGGGCCCGTACCGCTTCACCGACCGCGAGTACCTCACCATCACCTACCGCACCGACCCGCAGGTGCTGGAACGCCTCGTCCCGCAGCCCCTGCGGGTCGCCGACCCGACGGTGCGCTTCGAGGTCATGCGGATGCCCGACACCACGGGGCTGGGCGACTACGCGGAGTCCGGCCAGGTGCTCTCGGTGGAGTACGAGGGTGAGCGCGGCGAGTACGTCCTCGCGATGTACGTGGACAGCCTGCCGGCCATCGCCAGCGGCCGGGAGGTGAGCGCCTACCCCAAGAAGCTCGGTGCGCCGCGGCTGATGGTCGACTCCGACACCCTGATCGGCACCCTCGACTACGGATCACTGCGGGTCGCCACCGCCACCATGGGGTACAAGCACGTTCCGCTCGACGAGGACCGGGCGCGCGAGGAGATCTGCGCCCCCACCTTCATGGTGAAGAAGCTCCCCGGATACACCGGCGAGCCGCGCATCTGCGAACTGGTCCGGTTCCGGATCGAGGACATCACCGTCAAGGGGGCCTGGACCGGCCCCGCCCGGCTTCAGCTCTCCCCGCACGCCCTGGCACCCATGGCGGACCTCCCGGTCCTGGAGGTCCTCTCCGCGAGCCACATCCTGACCGACCTCACCCTGCCGTCCCCCGAGGTCGTCCACGACTACCTGGCCCGGTGAAACTCCCCTATGGAGTCAGACAATTGAGGAACAATCATGAACGAAACCTCCACTGTCCCCAGCTCCGCTCCGGGGCCCTGGCAGAACGTCACGGTCGTCGGGGCGGGCGTCATCGGTGCCTCGTGGACCGCTCTGTTCCTCGCCAAGGGGCTGGCCGTCACCATCAGTGACCCGGCCCCCGACGTGGCGAAGCAGGTGCGCGCCCAGCTGGACGAGGCCGTCCCCGTCCTGCGCGAACTCGGCCTGCCCACCGACGGTTTGGACCGCAAGCTGCGCTTCGAGGTCAATCTCGAACAGGCGGTCGCGAACGCGGACGTCGTCCAGGAGAACGGCCCCGAACGCCTGGACGTCAAACGGGACCTGTTCAGCCGCATCGAGAAGGCCGCTCCCGCCGGCGCACTGCTGGCCAGCTCCACGTCCGGCATCCGCGTCACCGACATCGCCGAGGCGCTGGAGCACCCCGGACGGCTCGTCATCGGCCATCCCTTCAACCCCCCGCACCTCGTCCCGCTGGTGGAGGTCGTCGGGGGCGAGCAGACCGATCCGGAGACCGTGCGGCGCGCCGTCGACTTCTACACGGCGCTCGGCAAGAAGCCGCTCGTGCTGCGCAAGGAGGTACCCGGCTTCGTCGCCAACCGGCTGCAGTCCGCGCTCTTCCGTGAGGCGATCAACCTCGTCGTCGAGGGCGTGGTGACCGAGCAGGAGCTCGACGACATCGTCACCTCCTCGATCGGCCTGCGGTGGGCGGTCGCCGGCCCGTTCCGCAGCTTCCACCTCGGCGGCGGCCCCGGGGGCCTGCCTGCCTTCTTCCAGCATCTCGGCCCCGCCCTGGAGGCCAAGTGGCGTGACCTCGGAACTCCCCAACTCGATGATGAGACAGTGAAGTTGCTGTCCGAGCAGGCCCACTTCGGCGCGAGCTTCGAGGAGCTGCAGACCGAACGGGACAAGGCGCAGATCAAGGTCATGCGCGCCCTCGGCGAATGAGTCGGTGTCGTCGCGCAGGCGGCCGAGGTTGTCGTGAGCAGTCAACCTGCTGAGATGCCCATCCGGCGGCGCGGGGGATACGCTGAAGGAGCCCTGCGTAAAGCCAACACACGTCGGGTGGGCATCATGACTGAGATATCACGCAGGAATACCACGAGCAACGACAATGCGCGCCGTCGGGTCGCGAGGTCCCTGGTGGCCGCTGCGGTCGCCGCGGGACTCGGCGCGCTCGGCGCCGGGGGCCCAGTGGCCGCACAATCGCACGGTGCGGCCGCGTCCGCGGTGTCGCAGACGGTCCTGACAGCCGTGCCCAAGGCCCCGGCCGCCGGATCACAGCAAGTCACCATAGCGAACTACGCCTTCTCGCCCAGCACACTCACGGTCAGCACGGGCACCACTGTCACCTGGACCAACAGCGACACCGACTCGCACACGGTGACCAGCAGCGGTTCCGGCCCGCTCGGCTCCGGCCTGCTGAGCCAAGGCGCCTCGTACAGCTACACCTTCACCACGCCCGGGACGTACGCGTACATCTGCTCGATCCACCCCTACATGCACGGCACGGTCGTGGTGCAGTAGATCGTGGCGAAGGCTTCGAGGTCTACAAGGACCTCGAACCCGGGAAGTCGGTCGAGGGCTCGCACTGGGAGGACAAGGCCAAGGCGTACGCCGAGATCGGAGCTCCCCGCGCCCGCGCGGGCGGCAGCTCACGCTGAGAGGCAGCTGCTGCTGAGAGGTGGCCGAGGCGCGTGGAAACGCCACATGCCGCAGCTACTGATCCGCTCTACTTCCACTTCCTGCCCCCCGGTTGTCCACGAGCATATGTTGCCCAAGGCTGCAAGTGGCGCGGGAATTCTTGTGGAACCCGCTGGCGGAATACTCCTGGACGAACCCCCCTCCGTATCCGCGCGACGGCGTTGAAGCCGATATTCGGAATGCTGTCCAGAGCAACGAACGCGTGATCGTCGAAGCAGAAGCCGAAGTCGGGCGAACGGGATTCCGCGCGGTGTGAGGTCGATGGGAACCGTGCTCCGCTCGGCCGTTCCCGGGGCAGCCGTCATTGCCCGTCGGACCGTCGGCGCAGTCGCCCTCCTCGCCGCCCGGCAACCGGCGCCACCTGGTGGTGCAGCCACCGCGGGACCTTGCCGTCGTTCGTTTGCCGGGGCGGCCGGGCGTCGGGTGAAGCGGGCACTCGCCCGCCTGAGATCGTACAGGAATCAACACTTCCGGATATCCTCGATTACCTGTCAGGTGTCGGCCCGGCCCTTGATGTGACCTTTGGCACAGCTTGATGCGGCGTCGTGGTTTCCTTGACGGGATTCTTATGGCCGAATCGATCCATGATGGCCTGATGTGACATGATCATTCGTCAAACGTTCGTACTGAGTGGCACTGTGGGCGTGGTCGTACCCGACCCTTCTGCACCAGGTGTACTGATCGTGTACACGATGACGAATGGCTGAACTGTGCGCATGACCCGTTCGGATCGCAACGACGCGACCACGCGGCCCCGTCTCTTAGGCGAAAAACTCACCCTTGAGGAGTTCTCCAGGCTCGCCGGCCAGGTAGGCGGCTATCCCTATGTAAAGATCGTGCTCGACCGCGACGAGTCGCTGCTCCACTTCATCGACAGTGCCGACGGCACCCTCCACGTCCGATACATCGCGTGCGAGATCCTCGGCATGTCGATCGACGAACTCGCTCGGGGGCTCGACTCGTTCAACGACTACATCTACCGGGATCCCGACCGTCGCTTCTATCTCGGCACGCTCGCCCGCCACACCCGCCGCGCCGCGGAGAGCGGCCGCGAGGCCGACACCTTCCTGTCCCTGGAAACGGTCGACGTCGACACCATGTCCCGGGACATGCTGCGCTTCTTCTACCACCGGGTGCGCGAGCACATCGACCCGTCGCTGCGGCTGGTCCTCAAACCGGCCGGCCACCGGCAGGAGGGCTACCTCGCCGGCATCCCGGAGAGCGAGATACCGCGCGTCCTGTCCCATGAGCTCTATTCCGCGGCCTCGTTCGTGCCGCTGAACCCCGGGACGGCCCACGGACGGCTGCGGGTGTTCCGCTCGGAGGAGGAGTACCGAGCCGACCCCGAGCCGTTGGAGTGGCACGACATCGTGGTGATGCCCCGGGTGCCCGAGGACATCCCCCGGGTGTCCGGCATCATTCACACCGAGCACACCACGCCGCTCTCCCACATCAACGTGATGGCCGCCGGATGGCGGATCCCCAACGCCGTCGGCATCGGAGCCGCGGACCGGATCGACCGTGCCGGGCTGGCCGGCCAGTGGGTGGACTACCGGGTCGAAGCAGACGGCGGGGACTTCCTCCTCGAAGCCGCTCGGCCGGGCGGCCACGGGGGAGTCCGGCCGACCCCGCCGGCCGATCGCATCGCGGTGGACCGGCCCGACCTCGCGCCCACGCCGGTCACCCCGCTGTCCGAACTGCGCGCGGGGGACCACGTCCGGTTCGGCACCAAGGCCGCGAACCTCGGTGAACTCACCAACCTGCTGCAGCACGGCTCAGCCCGTTGGCTCGGTTTCTACCAGGTGCCCCGGCCGCCCCGGGACAACCTGCTGCGCTACCTGGCCCGGCGACTCGGCCTCCCGGAGGACGCGGACGAGGCCGAGCTGAACGCCGCCGCGCAGCTCCTGGTGAAGGAGAACGCCCAGGTGCCGCGCGGGATCGTGCTGCCGTTCTCCCTCCAGCAGCGCTTGCTCGACTCGTCGGCGGAGCTCCGAGGCGCCGTCGACCGGCTGGACTCCGCTCTCCGGAAGGGGACTTCGCACCGTGGAGAGGCTTCGCTCCGGGAGGGGACGCCGCGGATCGAGGAACTCTGCCTCGAAGTGCAGCGGCTGATCCGCAGCGCCCCGCTGCCCGACCCGATCCGCACCGAGATCGACCGGGCGATCGACCGGCACCTGTACGGTGCCTCCGTCCAGGTCGTCCGCAGTTCCTCCAACGCAGAGGACCTGCCCGGCTTCTCCGCCGCCGGACTCTACGAATCGGTGGCGCACGTCAGCGGCACGGGCGCGGTCCTCGATGCGGTCCGGGAGGTCTGGGCCTCGCTGTTCTCGCCACGGGCGGTGCTGCTGCGGCGCCAGGCGGGCATCCCCCTGGACCACTGCCGGATGGGCGTGATCGTCCAGGAGCAGGTCGGAGCCACCGTCGGCGGCGTCCTGGTCACCTGCAACCCGCTGAGCCCGCAGGACTTCCGCAACGTCTACCTCAACATCTCGCCGCGCTCGGTGACCGACGTGGTCTCCGGCCGGGGCGCGCCGCTCCAGTACCTGTGCAACACCATGGAGGGCGGAAGCAGGACGGTCTCGCTGGGCACCGCCGCCGACCTGGACGCCGGGACCAAGGATCTCTTGCGGCGGCTGGCACTGGTCAGCAGACTGTTGCAGTCGCACTTCTCACCTGACGAGACGTACGGAACCCCGATCGACATCGAGTGGGCGATCGAGGGCGACCGGATCAGCCTGCTGCAGCTGCGCCCCTTCCACACCGCCGGCTGACGCGGCCCGAGCGCCGCACGGGCCGACGCGTCACGAGCCGAGCGCGTCACGAGCCGAGCGCGTCACGAGCCGTCACGTGTTGAGCGCGTCACGAGCCGACGCGAGGTGGCTCGCGCGATCCTGCGATCCTGCCGTCCCGCGAGCCGCGGACGAGTGAACTTCCCTCAGGAGAAAGTACGTTGAAAAAGATTCTGTACGTCTACGTCAAGGGCGGAGCCCCGCTGGAGTACGCGTTCCCGCGCATCGCCGCCTGCGGGGATCTGCACGTCCTCGCGCTGGCGCCGTTGCCCACGACCGCGGAGGAGGTGTGGCGGCCCAGCTGTACCGGCATCGAGCTGGTGCCCGACGCACCGCGCGGCGACGAACTGGTCGAGCTGATCGTGGAGCATGCGAAGGCCATCGGGGCCGACGCGGTGCTGACCCTCTCGGAGTTCGCGGTCCTGGCCGTCGCGCACGCCGCGGCCCGTCTCGGCCTGGCCGGCGCGGGGGCGGGGATCGTCCGTGCCAGGGACAAGCGACTGATGCGGGAGGCGTGGGCCGCCGCCGGGGTGCCGATACCCGGGTTCCGCCGGGTCGACAGCCTCGCGGACCTCGGCGCCGCGCTGGCCGAGTTCACCCCGCCGCTGCTGCTCAAGCCGGCCTGGGGCGCCGGGTCGGTCGCCCAGATCGTGCTGGACTCGCCCGTGGACGCCGCCCCGGCGTGGGCCGAGATCGAGCGCGGACTCCAGGCCGGCAGCCGGGTCGGCATGAACGAGCTCTACGCCGCGGACACCGACCGGGACCGCCTGGTCGAGGAGATCGCCCAGGGCTCCACCGAGGGATGGTACGAGGAGCCCGGGTACGGCGACTACGTGAGCGTGGAGGGGATCGTCGCGGACGGCGTCTACCGCCCGCTGGCGATGACCGCCAAGCTGCCGACCGTGCCGTCCTTCGTCGAGGTGGCCAGCACCTCGCCCTCCGTCATGGCGGTGCCGTTGCAGCGCCGGATCGAGGAGGTCTCGCGACAGGCCGTCGACGCGCTCGGGCTGGAGAACTGCGGCACCCACACCGAGCTGAAGCTGATGAAGGACGGCGAGCTGGTGGTCATCGAGACCGCGGCCAGGTTCGGCGGCCTCCTGACGACCAGGCAGGTCCACGAGGTCTTCGGGTTCGACCCGATCGGCATGCTGGTCCGGCAGCTGCTCGGCGAGCGGGTCGACTACCCCGAGGCCATGCTCACCGACGGGGTCAGGGCCGCCGCGTCGTTGGCCGTCGTCCCGGCCGACGCGGCGGGACTGCCCTGGCGGAGCGGCCCGGTCTGGAACCCGCAGGCCGTGGACTGGCAGAGCCTGCTGTCCCAGGGCAGCACCATCGAGGCCGTACCCGCCTTCGCCCTGCCGGCGGGCCGGACGGTCCCCGCCTTCGACCCGTCCGCGGGGTCACGCAACTGGCTCGGGGTCTACCTGCTGAGCGCCGTCGACGCCGCCACCCTGCACCGCGACTGCAACGCCGTGCTGAACGGCATGGAAGCCGCCCTGCACCGGGCCGCCTCCTGACCCCCGCCCCCGATCTCTCCATCCCGACGACCGAGGTTCCTTCATGCGTGTACTGTTCGCCGGCGCACCCGGCATCGGCCACCTCTTCCCGCTGGTCCCGCTGGCCAGGGCGATGCGCGGGCTCGGCCACGAGGTCGCGGTGGCCTCGATGGACGGTGGCGAACCGGTCGCCGGGTGCGGGCTGCCGTACCTGCCCATCGCGCCGGGGGTCGACTGGCGCAAGGAGATCAGGGAGGCCGGCCGCACCCGGCGGCCCGACCTGATGCGACGGGTGATCGAGAGCAACTCGGCCGATCGCGAGGCGTTCGTCCCGCTGGCCGCCCATGTCAACAGCCGGGTGGCCGACGCGATGGTCGAGCTCGCGATGCGGTGGCGGCCGGACCTGGTGGTGTATGAGTACCAGTTCCCGGTGGCCCTGCTCGCGGCGGCCCGCCTGGGCGTGCCCGCGGTCCAGCACGACCTGGGATTCGTCCGCACCCCGAAGCTGCGCGCGCTGATGCTCGCGGAGATGGCGGACACCTTCGCCCGGCACGGAGTCGACCGGCTGCCCGAGCCGGCGGACACCATCGACCTCGCGCCACCGAGCATGGCCGGGGAGGAGCGGTACGGCTGCTCGATGCGGCCCGTCGCGTACAACGGCGAAGGCGAGGTCCCCGGTCACCTGGCCGTGCCGGCCCATCGCCCGCGCGTGGCGGTGACCTTGGGCACGGTTCCGCCCAAGACCGACGGCCTGACCAGGATCGAGCGAGTGATCGCGGCGGCCGCCGAGGTCGACGCGGAGTTCGTGCTGGCGACCGGCGAACTCGACCTCGGCACGCTCGCCACGTTGCCGGACAACGTCCGTGCGTACGGTTGGGTCCCGTGGCGGGCGCTGCTGGAGACCTGCGCGGCCGCGATCCACCACGGGGGCAGCAGCACCGCGCTCAGCGCACTGGACGCGGGCATCCCGCAGCTCGTGCTGCCCGACGGGTCCGACCGCTTCATCACCGCGGACGCGGTGCGGGAGCGGGGAGCCGGGCTCCGCGCGGGCGCCGAGGACATCGGCCCGGCGTTGCTCGACCGGTTGCTCACCGACGACGCGCTGACCCGGGCCGCGCGAGAGGTCAGCGCCGAGATCGCGGCGATGCCGACGCCGACGGCAGTGGCGCAGCGCCTCACCGTCATCGCCGGCACCGCCGGCTGAGGTAGCCCGACCGCTCGCCGGGACACGGCAGCCTCGCACCTCGTCGCCCCGGAGGGGACCGCCGGGCAGCGCTCGCCCGCGCGGGAGGGACCGGGGCGGGGCGGCGCGATGAGGGATCGGTACCCGCCCCGGCGGAGCCGGTGTCGTACGACGCCCTCAGGCAGGGATGGCCGGCGGGGGAGACCTGGGCGGTCGACACCGTCCATGAGAGCTGCGCGGGGCCGTCCTGCTCGCCCGTGCGGCGGTCGGGGCACCGCCCCGCGGGACGGAGAGGGCGGCATGAACCGGCGCGGCACCCGACCCGACGGAAGCGGCCGGGCCGGGCGGTTGATGCGGCTCGCCGTCGTGCTGCTCGCCCTTGCCATGGCTTTCGGCGGCGCCGCGCTGTGGCAGTACCGGAACGGCGAGGCGGCCGCGCAGCCGGCCCTCAGTGCCGCGATGGGCGGCCTCGACGTCACCGCCGGCGAGGCCCGGTGGGCCGCGACGGACGCCCACACGATGGACGGCCCGCAGGGCGGCGGCTACCAGATGCCGGCCCAGGTGATGCCGGGGGCGCCGGAGGACGGCACCATGCGCCTGGGCATCGCGCTGACCATCGCCGACCGCGGTGACGAGGCCCGACTGCTCGACCTCGACCGGGAGTTCACGCACCGCGGCCGCCGACCGCGACCCGGTGAAGCAGCCCGGCCCTCCCCCGCCGAGGGCGTCGCGGCTCCGGCGGCGAAGCCGGCGCGAACGAGACCCTTGAGGCCGCCGGCGTGTCTCGCCCAGGAGACCGACCGTCCCCGGACGAGGCCGAGCAAGGCGTCTGCGCAAGACGCCGCCGTCGAACCACTGGAATCCCACCAACGTCGGCAAGATCCTCCGCTCCCCGGCGACGATGGGCCTGAAGCTGACCGGCCGCCCCGTCAAGGCCCGCAAGATCGCCCGTGACGCGCGCTCCGGCGGTACCCGCCCGCCGTCGTCAGTGCAGCAGCACCCGCAGGCTGAGCAGTCCCCGGTGCCTTGGGTTCTCCTGCCACTGCGCGGCCGCGGCCGGTTCGGCCAGGCGCAGGGCCGGGAAGCGGCGCAGCAGTTCGCTGAACGCGACCTCGGCCTGTAGTCGGCCCAGCTGTGCGCCGAGGCAATGGTGGATGCCGTGGCCGAACGCGAGGTGTCGGGTGGCGTCCGGGCGGGTGATGTCGAAGCGGTCGGGGTCGGCGAAGACGGCCGGGTCGCGGTTGGCGGCGAGCAACGCGATCTGGACGAACTCGCCAGCCGGGATCGTGGTGCCCGCGATGGTCACCGGCTCGGTCGTGCGGCGTAGCGAGGCGACGCTGAACGGGCTCTCGTAGCGCAGGACTTCCTCGATCGCGCCGGGAAGTAGCTCCGGATTCGCACGCAGCGCCGCGAGTTGCTCGGTGTGGCCGAGCAGCGCGTGGATGCCGTTCGCGATCAGGTTGACGGTGCTCTGGTGGCCGGCGATCGCGAGCAGGAACGCCATCGAGGTGATCTCGGCCTCGGTCAGCCGGTCGCCGTCCGCCTGGGCGGCGAGCAGTTCGGAGATCAGGTCGTCGCCCGGATGGGTGCGCTTGTGGTCGACCAGGGCGCGCAGGTAGTCCGCCATGCCTTCGGCAGTCTCCACCGAGACCTCGCCGTCCGCCCTGCCGCCGTCCTCCGGGCCGGCATCGACTGTGTTGCCCCGGACTTGGAGGTTCTCCCGTTCGGCCTGCGGCACGCCGAACAGCTCGAAGACCACCGCGAGTGGCAGCGGCAGCGCGAACTCGCTGATCAGCTCGGCCGAGTCGAGCCCGTCCAACTGGTCCAGCAGTGCGCCGACGTGGCGCTCGACCATCGGTCGTAGGGTCGCCACCTGCCGCCCGGTGTAAGCCTGTTGGACTAGCTTGCGAAGTCGGGTGTGCTCCGGGGGGTCGGAGTTGAGCATATGCGTCATCAGGTCGCGGCCCGGGCCGTCCTCGGAGTTCCCGACGTGTTGGGCGAACGCCTCGGTGACGGCCTTCTTGCTCAGCCGGGGGTCGGCGAGGGCGGTCCGGCACTCGGCGTGGCCCGTGACGACCCAGCCTTCGAGTCCGGCCGCGCCGCCGAACCGGACCTTGCGGGCGCCGCCCTCGGTGCGCCAGCGGCGGTACGCGGCGTGCGGGTCGGCGTAGAACTGGCCGTCGGCGAACTCCGAGTCGGTAGCGCCGTGTTCGGTACCCCCGTGTTCGGTACCCCCGTGTTCGGTACCCCCGTGTTCGGTGTGCATGTGATCAGTGTGCATCGCGTGCCTTCAGGACGCGGACCTCGCTGACGCCGAGCAGACCGAGCAGTGGCACCTTGGCGGTCCGCTGCTCGGGGTCGACGACCAGGCCGGCTGCCCGGATCTGGTCCAGCAGCAGTTCGGCGAGCGGCATCACCATGTGCCGGCCCCAGCAGCGTTCGGAGGAGTGCCCGAACGGCAGGTAGCCGGGAGTGCTGTCCGGGTCGAGGTGGTCCCAGCGCTCCGGGCGGAACTCGTCCGGGTCCTCCCACAGCGCCGGGTCGCGATGTGAGAGCAGCGGCAGGACGAGGATGTCGTCGCCCGCGCCGATCCGCGGATCGAGCGCGGGGTACTCGGGCGATGCGCGGCGCAGGATGTTCCACGACGGCGGCAGCAGGCGCAGTGACTCGAAGATGATGTTCCGGTTCGGCGTGCTGTCGTCGAACGGCGAGCCGAGCCAGAGCGCGTTCGCGACCAGGGTGGAGATGGTGAAGCAGACGGGTGCGGCGGCTCGGCGGTACATGCCCAGCGCGTACCGTCGGTCCTGGTAGTTGGCCGCCTTCGCGGTGAGCTTGCCGAGTTCGGTGAGGTCGTCGCCGGGCTTGGGCCCACCGGGCAGTGCGGCGCCGGCCGAGATCACCAACCAGGTGAGCAGTGGCGTCAGTTCGAGATTGCGGCTCATCAGGATCCGCAGCCGGCGCGGGTCCCGACCGAGGATGAGGTCGCGCAGGAAGAGGTGTCCGGTGAGCGGCCACGGACCGGACAGGTCGATGTTCTGCGGCAGCGGGGCCTTCAGCGCCTCGCGCACGTCGCTGCCGATCGTCCGGGTCACCGAGGACGCCTCGGTGCGGGTGATCGAACGTCCGTGCAGCGGTTTGAATGTGGGCCGTTCGATCTCGGTGGCGCGCCGGGCGGCGAGGATCCGGTCGGTGAGCTCGGGCCCGGCGACCCCGATCGTGTCGGGTTCGAGCCGGACGGCGTCCTTGCCTAGATGGTCCCTGAGCAGGGCCTCAAGTCGGGGGGAGAGCACAGTGTTTCGCGAACGGGCGGAGGCGGGGGAGAGTGCCATGTGATGTCTCCGAGACTTTGCCGGGGCCGGTCTCCGCCCCCGCCCCGGGCCCGATCTCTCGGAGGAGGCCGCGAGGGGGCAGGGGCGGGGACGGATCAGCTGTTCAGGTACCGGAGGTACCGATCAGCCGGCTTAGTACCAGATGTACCAAGCGCTGGCCTTCAGGCTCTTCTTGGCGAAGGACGCGTTACGGATGGCGAACAGGATCTTCATCTTTGGGTCTCCCTTTCGTTGCCAGGTGACTGAGTGAACGTAGGGCCATTTTGCAGATGCCCTACAGACGTATCCACGCAGCCGGGTCCCCATCAGGTTCACCTCTGGGGGCGACTCTTGTCGAGCGACTTGGGGATATGGGGAGTTTTTTGGCGTATTTCCTGATTCTTCTCCTGCGGCGGTGTGACCGCTGGGCTGGGCCGGTGGTGTCGGGTGCCGGGGGCGGGGCAAGTGGAGGATGATGCGGGCGGATTCGGCGACTTGGCGCACGCTTTCGAAGAAGTCGGGAGTGCCGGCTTGGGCCTGGGCTGGGGGTCGTTGCAGGTCGGGGTAGCCTCGGAGGTCTACTGCTCAGCTGGAGCTGTGCGCAGGTCAGTTATCGCCGAAGTCGAACTCGGCGGTGACAGGTGCGTGGTCGGACCGGCGCTCGGCTGGGTGGCGGCGCGTTCGACGTAGGCCTGAATAGCAGTGTTTGCCAGGTTCTTAGTGCATACGATGAGGTCGATTCTCCAACGGAACGACGCGTTTCCGGAAAGAGGTTCACCCGCACGGCGACGGCCCGGAGCACACCCTTGCGCCTGCCGCGCGCGACACCGGGCAGCGGCCGTATGGAGGTCAGCAGCGCAGGCGTGATGACGCCCGCCGCCGAACTGCTCCTCGACGAAGTCTGCCGTGGGCGTTGGGGCGTGGCGGCGGTGGGGGTCAGTCGGTGATGAGTTCGGCGGGGCGGTGGGGGGTGGTGGGGGTGCCGGCCACTTCGTGGAGGAGGGAGAGCAGGAGTTCCTCGTAGGTGGAGAGGGGGCGGGCGAGGGTCCAGTTGGCGGTGACGGTGCGGGGGGCCGGGCCGGGGCGGGCGTGGAGTTCGGCGAGGACGCCGTGGATGAGCTCGAAGCGGACGGAGCATCGAGGGACCAGGCTGACGCCGAGGCCGATGCGGACGGCTTCCCGGATGCTCTCCGTTCCCCACAGGTCGAGGGTGCGCGCGCCGACGAGGTCCCAGGTGTGCAGGAGCTCCAGCAGCTGTCGTCGGGTCTGGGAGCCCGGTTCGAGGAGGAGGAAGGACTCGGAGGACAGCTCAGCCGGCGTGACCTCCTGCCCGGCCGACGGATGGTCGGGCGCGCAGATCAGCACCATGTCGTCGCTGGCGAGTTGCTCGGACTCGTACCGACCCGGGGGCAGCGGGCCGTCGGCCACGCCGACGCCGATCCGGCCCTGTTCGAGCGCGCCGGCCAGGCACTCGGGGCTGTTGACGGCCACGGTGAACAGCCCGTCGGGTTCGCGGCGCCGCAGCTCCCGCATCACCGCCGGCAGCAGGTAGGCGCCGACCGTGGTCGTGCTGCCGACCACCAGGCGCTCGATCGGCCAGCGCGCGGCTGCCTGGACGGCGCCGACGGCGTGATTGGCCAGTGCCAGCATCTCCTTGGTCTGGGCGAGCAGGACCCGTCCGGCCGGGGTGGGACGGATCTTCGGGCCCGAGCGGTCGACCAGGACGGTTCGTAGGGACGTCTCCAGGTTCTGCACCTGCTTGGAGACCGAGGACTGGCTCAGGAACAGCACCTGGGCCGCCGCGGAGAACCCACCACATTCGATGACCTTCGCGAAGATCGCCAGCTGGTTCAGGTTGAGTCGCATCACGGCCCCGATCGCGTGGATGTGGTGCAGGGCATTCGGGCCTGAGGGCCGTGGGACAGGCTTCCGCAGTTCCTGTCACCCCCTGGTGGGAGCCACAGCCTGCAAGCAACCCGGAGAATACCTGTTCGGTCGGCACAATTGCGGCGCGGACCGGCGTTCGTCGATTCGGGGGCTCAACTCGACTCTCCGAGCTCCGACGGTGATCCCTCCTGATCGGAGCGAAGCGTCCTTCGATCACGGCGATGTGATAGTGCGTCAGCTTGGTCCATGAGGGGGTGCCGACGTCGGCCGGTGCGGCTGCGGGTGGTTCGTGGCGGCCGACATCACGTCAAGTACGCCTTTCTGTATGACCGTCGGGCAATCGTTGGTGCGAGCACTTGCGGTCCTTTGGGGCGCTGCTTCCGGTGGCGGGTGAGGAGTGTGGGGTGTCGCGCGGAAGATAACGGATTGGTGACGCGGCGGGACGAAACCTCCGGCGGCCCATCTCTATACGTGTCCGGCCCGGTTGGGGCCGACGGTTCCGAGAGAGAGGGGTGTCACCATGCGGAAAGCGTGCTCCGGCGGCAGGTCGCCGGTGCCGACTCCGTACGAACTCTTCGTGCTGGGAAGGGTCGCGGGCGGAGCGGCGGCCACCGGGTCGCGGTGCGTCGGGCCGCGTCCCGCCCCGGCCATCCGGGTCGGCGCGCTCCCGGGGGGCTCCGACGGCGGAAGCCTCGGCGTCGCGGGAAGGGGGCCGCGGTGAGCGATCTCGCCCTACCGGGGGCCGTCGGCCGCCGAGAACCCGCGCAACGCCGGCCCGCTACTGTTCCAGGACCCGCTGCTGGCGGGTCACCTCTCGGCCAAGTGGCACGGACACCACCCGGACCGGTTCCCGTGGGTTCCGCGCGGCCCTGATCCTCCGGGTGTGATGGAGGAGGAGCCCCATGTCATCTTTGAGGAAGAAGCGCCGACCGGGAACGGCCGCGGCCGCCTACGGCCTCCCCCTGGTGAGCCGCCTTCCGAGGTCGTTCGCCACCCTCCTGATCATCGTCGCGATGATCCTCACCGCGGCGGCCCTGGTGTACCCGGTGGCGAAGTCGGCCGGTGCCTATCGCAGCGCCCCGGTGAGCGATGACCAAGGGGTGGTGCAGACGCCGACCGGGCCGCTCACCGCCCTCGACCGTGACTTCGTCAGGCGGGTGCGGCTGGCCGGACTGTGGGAGATCCCCGCAGGCCGGATGGCCCTCGCGAAGGGCACCAGCCCCGAGGTCAAGGTGGCCGGCCAGCACCTGGTCCAAGGTCACACCGACCTCGACAAGGCGGTGTTGACCGCCGCCCAGACCCTGAACCTGGACGTGCCCAGCCAGCCCTCGGCACAGCAGCAGGGCTGGCTCGAGCAGTTGGATGCCGCGCAGGGCGGGGAGTTCGACGAACTCTTCGCGAACATCCTGCGCAGCGCCCACGGGCAGGTGTTCGCGGTCGTGGCCCAGGTGCGCGCCGGCACCCGGAACTCCACGGTCCGGGATCTGGCGAACACGGCCAACGGCACGGTGCTCGACCACATGAACGTCCTGGAGGACACCCGACTCGTGAAGTTCGACAAGCTCACCGCGCTGCCGACCGGTTCGGCCGCTCCGTCCGCGAGCAGCCCGTCGGCACTCGCCGGATCGACCCGCTAGACGACGACCCAGATGACGGCTGTCCGCGGCCTGCTCGGCAGGCCTGATTCCGCCTGAGGAGTGCGAAGAACATGAAGTCTCATAAACGTGGCACGTCGAAGAGAAGGGCCGGTGCCCTGCTGTTGGCGGGAATCCTGGGTACCAGCGCTGCAGGGACGGTCGCGGCGGTGGCCTTCGCCGGTCAGCGTCCCTTGAGTGAGCGGTCGGCGTCCCCACAGGTCGGTACCGTTGCCTGCGCCGACGCCGGGGTGGCCCTGAACGAGGTGCCGGAAGCGTCCCAGGACGCGGTGGACAAGAACCTCGCCGAGCTCGACGTCCAGGTGGCGGACGCGTACAACCGGCTGTCCGCGCCCCGGTCGGGCGACAACGAGGACCGCGTCCTGGGCGACCTCGCCAACAAGCGCGCGGAGACCCTGAAGAAGCTGTCGGGCAGCGCAGGCCCGGACTCCGGTCTGCCCCAGGACCTCTCGGGGATGGCGAAGTGCGTGGTCAGGCACGACCTGGTGGTCGAGGACTCGGCCACGGGGTACAGCGTCGACGGTGAGGGCGGGGTCGTCGCTCAGACCAAGGAGGCCGCGCAGGCGAAGTCCCTCCCCAAACGCGGGTTCGTCGACATCCGCAGCGTCTCCCCGAACGTCCCGACGCCCGTGGGGAAGGGGCCGGCCACCGGCTCCTTCACCTCCCGGTGCGGGCGCAACGAGAACCGCCACCTCAACCCCGACAACGTGATCGTCGCCCCCGGCGTGAGCAACGGGGCGCACCACATGCACGACTACGTGGGGAACCTGGCCACGGACGCGTTCTCCTCCAACGCCAAGCTCGCCGCCTCGGGCACCACATGCTCGAACGGGGACCAGTCGGCGTACTACTGGCCCGTCCTGCGGGTCTTCGACGGCACCAACGAGAAGGACGCCAAGGCTCCCGGCGGCGGCAAGGACCGGAACGTGGGACGGATCCTCACCCCGGCCGAGGCGGACATCACGTACACCTCCAGCACCGGGAACCCCGTCCAGCCGATGACCCGGTTCCTGCGCATCATCACCGGCGACGCCAAGGCCTTCACCAATGGGCCGGCGAACGTCCGGGCGTCGTGGAGCTGCACCGGCTTCGAGAACCGCCAGGTTGTCGACAAGTACCCGATCTGCCCGCAGGGGAGCAGGGTCGTCCGGACGCTGAAGTTCCCGGACTGCTGGGACGGCAAGAACATCGACAGCGCCAACCACCGGACCCACACGGCATTCTCCAACGCTTCGGGCGCGTGCCCGAAGAACTTCAAGGCGATCCCCCAGCTGGTCGAGCGCGTCGCCTACGACGTGCCGGTCGGAGTCCGGTACGCCGTCGACAGCTTCCCCGAGCAGCTGCACAACCCGATCACCGATCACGGTGACTTCATCAACAACATGAACAAGGGCCTGCTGGACCAGATGGTCGGTTGCATCAACCAGGGGCGTCGCTGCGGGTGACCCACCTCTTCCGGGCCGGCCCGCGGCCCGCGCAGGGCAGGGCCCGGCCCGGACCGGAGCGGGGGAGCGATCGCGACTTCCCGCGCCGTCAGCGCCGGGATCCCGACATCCGATTCGACAGCAGGTTCAGGACGAGGCCGGAGGGCTCAGCAATGGTGAGAGGGCAGAGGCGGCGGTCGCGGCGGTTCGGCCCGGTACCGCGGGGCGTCGAGCGGGCCGGCCGGGCGCGCGCGGCGGCCGAGGGCGACCAGCCTGCGGAGGGCGGTCGCAAGCGGTCGAGCCCGTGGTCGCTCCTGCCGCTGCTGGCGGCGGGCCTGGGTGTGACGGCCATCGTCGTCGACCCCAGACTGCAGTCGTTCCTGACGTACGCCGTCGGGGTGCTCGCACTCGTGTCGTTGACCTCCGCGGTCCTGTGGGGGCTGGCGGCGACCGACCGGCTGATCCTGAGCCCGGTCCACCGGCTCGTCGCGCAGACCGTCCACCGTGCGATGGGCGTCGTGGGCGTCGTCTTCCTGGTCCTGCACGTCTGGATGAAACTGATCATGGGACAGATCGGCGCGCTCGCGGCCTTCGTGCCGTTCGCCGACCCGGCCCGACCGCTGCTCCTGGGACTGGGGACCGTCGCCGGCTACCTGTTCCTTGCGGTAGCGCTCGCCGGGGCGGCCCGCGGGAGGCTCGCCCGCTCGGGTGACGCGCGCCGGTGGAGGGTCATCCACCTCATCTCGTACCCGGCCTGGTGCGCGGGCCTGGTCCACGGGCTGCAGTCGGGCCGACTCGCGGCCTCCTGGGTGGTGCTGCTGTACGGCGTGGCCGTCGTGGGCGTGATCGTCGCGCTCACGCTCAGGCTGCTCCTCCAGGACCGCTCCGGCCCGCGCCAGGTCCCCGTCCGGCCGCTCGCGCCGGAGGCCGGCGGCCCCGAGGTCGCCGTCCCGCGCCTGCCGGTGGTCACGAGCTCCGAAATCACCGTCCCGCGTGTTCCGGTGGCTGCCGGGCAGGCCATGGCCGCCAGTCCGGGCCCGGCCGTGGGGCGGGGCGTGACCGCTGGTCAGGGCCTGGCCGTGGGGCGGGGCGTGGCCGCTGGTCAGGGCCTGGCCGGCATCGGACTCGGACGTCGGCGGCAGGACGGGTGAGCGCCTTCCCCCCACCCGTCGTCTGGTTCGGACGGCCGGTCCTGTTCGCAGGCCTGGAGAGCCTGGAGCGGGTCGACTACCGCTCCCACCTCGTGGTCCACGGTCAGCTGCCGGCGCTGCGTGCGGAGGAGCTGGCCGAGCTGGCCGAGAACGTGGACCTGCGCGGCCGGGGAGGTGCCGGATTCCCCTTCGCCCGGAAGCTCAGGGCGGTCGTCAAGGCGGTCGCCCGGCGCCGCACCAGGCCGGTCGTGGTCGTCAACGGAACGGAAGGAGAACCGAGTTGCCTGAAGGACACCACGCTGCTCCTGCGGACCCCGCACCTCGTGGTGGACGGTGCGCTGATCGCGGCCGCCGCGCTGGACGCGGAACAGGTGGCGATCGGCGTCACGCGGACCGACACCGAGGAGTCCCTGCGCCGGGCGCTGGCCGAACGGAGGTCGGTGAAGCCGCCGGTGACGGTTGTGCGGCTGCCCGAACGGTTCGTCACGGGCGAGGGGAGCGCCCTCGCCCGCGGCATCACCAACGGAATCGCCCTGCCCCGGGGAGGTGGCGTGCGCACCAGCGACAGCGGTGTCGGGGGAGCCCCCACGCTGCTGTCCAACGCCGAGACGTACGCCCAGCTCGCCGTGGCGGCCCGGTGGGGTGCGCTGCCCTACCGGGAGATCGGCACCCCCGAGGAACCCGGCACGGTGCTGCTCACGATCGCCGGCTCGACTGTGGTCGAGACCCCCACCGGTGTGCCGCTCGAGACCGTTCTGGCGGCGTGCGGCCTGGACGTCGGACAGGGGGTCCTGGTCGGCGGCTACCACGGGAAGTGGCTGACCCCCGAGGCCGCCCGCTCGGCCGTGGTGTCCCGCCAGTCCTTCCAGCGACTCGGAGGGGCGCTGGGCGCCGGGGCCGTCCTGCCGCTGCCGGAGACGACCTGTCCCCTGTGGGAGGTCGTCAGGATCTCCCGCTGGATGGCGGACGAGACGGCCGGCCAGTGCGGGCCCTGCTACCTGGGGCTCCCCGACCTGACCGCGTCCCTCGAGGACCTGGTGCGCGGCGGTGGCCAGCGCGCGCTCGACCGGGTGCAGGCCGGGATGCGGGCGGTCACCGGCCGGGGGGCGTGCAGCCACCCCGACGCCGCCGCCCGTTTCGTGGCCTCGTCCCTGGCCGTGTTCGACGACGACCTGGTCGCGCACTCGTACCAGGGAGGGTGCGGACGGCCGTCGCAGGACGTCCTGCCGCTGCCGGAAGTCGAGAGCGCCGGCACCATCGTGGTCGACTGGACGCTCTGTGAGGCCCACGGCCTGTGCACCGGCGTCCTGCCCGACGTCATCCGGCTGGGGGCGGACGGGTTCCCCGCCGCGGGCACGATGCCCGTACCCGCGCGGTTGCTCTCCCAGGCGGCGCGAGCGGTCGACCGTTGTCCCGCGCTCGCGCTGCGGATCCAGTGAGGCCGGCGCGGCTCCGGGCGCTGCCGCTCCTTCCCGAGCGTGGCCCGTGCGGCCCATGTGGCCCGGGGCGCTCGTCGCCGCGACAGGCCGATCGAGAGGTTCCGGGGGGCTGTCGACCCTGAAATGCACGTCCCGTGTCCGCGGACCGGCGTTCGACGCCGGACGGGATCACCGGGGACGCGCACATCCATGGAAGGCCAGATTCCACCGATGGAAAGGCAAGGAACATGTTGACGAAGCGATACGGACTGGTCGGGCTCTGCCTGCTGCTGGTCGGGCTCGTGGTGATGGCCCTGTTGGGCAGCATGAGCAGCAGCGCGAAGACGCCGTCCGGGTCGGACTCCGGCCAGCTGGTGGGCGCGCAGGACGCCGCGCCGGCCGGCGGCGGATCCTACGGCGCGTACGACTCCTACGGCGGTGGCGGCGCGTCGCCGTCCGCCGGAGGTCGCTCCAGCGGCGCGTCGGCGGGCGGGGGCCAGGCCGGGGGAGCGCTGACCGTGCGCAACGACGCCAAGCTCGGCATGGTCGTCACCGACGGCAAGGGCTTCACCCTCTACCGGTTCGACAAGGACACCGCCAAGCCCCCGATGTCCAACTGCAACGACGGCTGTGCCAAGACCTGGCCGCCGGTCTCCACGGACGGCACGACCGCGGGGAGCGGGATCGACGCCGGCGCGATCAGCGAGGTCACGCGGGCCGACGGATCGAAGCAGCTGACGCTGGGTGGCTGGCCGGTCTACCGCTACGCGCAGGACACCGCGGCCGGCGACACCAAGGGCCAGGGCGTCGGAGGTACCTGGTTCGCCCTGGCGCCCGACGGCAAGAAGGCGGCCGCCGCGGCCACCGGTGCGTCGACCTACCCGTCGGACACGCCGACCAGTGCGGCGCCGAAGCCCGAGCCGGCGCAGCCCGCCCCGGGTGGGGCCCAGGTCTCCGTGACCGCCCAGCCGCAGCTCGGCTCGATCGTCGTGGACGCGCGCGGCATGACGCTGTACCAGTACGCCAAGGACCCGTCCTGGCCGATGCGTTCCCTGTGCGAGGGCCAGTGCGCGATGACCTGGAAGCCGGCGCCCGCCGTCGACCCGAGCCAGGTCAAGGGCGTGGACCCGAAGCTGATCGGCAAGATGCAGCGCTCCGACGGCACCTGGCAGCTGTCCGTCAACTGCAAGCCCGTTTACACCTACGCGGGTGACAACGCCCCCGGTGACGCCAACGGGAACGGCAAGGACAACCTGTGGTCGGCCATCAACCCCGCCGGAAAGCCGGTGACCGGTAAGTGACGGCCGGGGACTCCACCGTGGCGGCCGTCCGGTCGCAGAGGACCGTCCGTCGTGCGCTCCAGTGGCTCGCGCTGATCGTCCTGCTCGTCCTGGGCGTCGTCGAACTGCTCGGCGGTGCAGGGGGGTTGCTCGCCCCGCCGCGGGCGTCGGCCGACGCCGCCCGGGCCTCGGTGGAGGACCTGGCCCAGCGGATCGGCTGTCCGGTCGACATCACCGCCGACACCGTGGACCTCCGCCAGGGGCTGTGCACCCTCGGCGACGACGAGGTCTGGATCGCCACCTTCCCGACCACCGGGGCCCAGACAGCCTGGACGTCGGGGGCCGAGGCGTACGGAGGCTCGTACCTGGTGGGCGACCGGTGGGTGGTCGTCCTGTCCGACACCACGGCGGACCTCCTGCACGCGAAGCTGGGCGGGGTGATCACGGGCGGCGCCGACCACACCGGGCACGCCGACCACGGCGATCGCGGCGACCACACCGATGACACCGCCTACGACCCGTCCGGGGCCGACTGACCCTGGCGAGCGTTTGACCGGTTGGGTGGTGGCGATGCCACGGAGACTCCCGCGGGCCTGGGCCCGCGGGAGTCTCCGTGGCATCGCTGTCCTGTTTCTGACGATCTGGTCTGATTCGTTCGACGTCTCAGGTGATCTGGTCCGCCCGCTTGTTCGGTGTCCGGTCTCATTGGATCTGGTGGCGTCTCATCTGTCGCGGGCAGTAGTCGGCCGATTCCCGGCGCGCGTACCCCGCCGTGCCTGTTCGGGGCCGACCCTCGCGGGCACCCCAGCATGGTGTCGGCACTGCGGTGTCAGGGCTGCTGCTGGAAGACGACCTCCGGATCGGCCGGCGACGGGCCGTCCAGCAGCGGCTGCGGGATGCCCTTCAGCTGCTCGTCGAAGAAGGCCGCGACGTAGCCGCGGGTGAGCTGCTCGGCGCCGCCGAGGTCCGCGGGCTCTCCCTCGTCGTCTCCGTGAGGGCCGCGCGCGTGCCACGTGGCCGGTGCGCCCGGTCACTGCGCTGGAAGGGCCCGGCTACCGGCCTGGAGCGCGTGGCTGGGGTTACGGGGCGCCCGACTCCGGCCCCGCCGGCCGGACAGCCGCTGAGGGCGCAGGGGGGCCCGGTCCGTGCGGGCCCTCGCCGGTATCCGCGGGAGAGCGTGACGGGCGCTGATCATCCGGCCCTGGTGACTTCGTCCGGGAGCGCGCCGTTCCGGCCGCCGTGGGTGTGAGAGCGCTTCTACGTCCGGTTCTACCGCCCAGTGGCGACAGAGGGTTGTCCGACAGCCGCGCGCGGTGTGAGTGTCCGCGCCTGTCGCGTCGATGGTGGCGAGTCGAACACGCCCTTGTGAAGGACTTTCTGACGATCTGACAGATTACGGTGGCGGGTGTCACCCGTCCGTCACAGTGTCATCGGTTGTGGTGCGCTACCGATTCGGAACATGCCAAACCCGAATCGGCATTTCTGTTACACCCACGGCGCCGGCCGTGAGTTCGGGACTGACGGGACCAGTGGGGTCTGCGGAGACACGGGCCGCCGAGCGACCCGGCGTCCTCGCGCACCGCCCGACGGGCGCCGCTCGCTATTCGGTTTGGGAATGGGCGGGTGGGCGGCGGGCAGGGAGACGATTGCCCGAACGCCGTTCGGCTGGTGTGCTGTGGACCACTCTCCACCGCCTCCCGACGGCACGGCAGCCGTCCGTCACCGGTGTCGTCCGACCCGGGCAGGCCGAGGGCATCGACCGACGTCACGCCCGCCGCGACCGGGTGCCCCCGCGCCCGTCCACCCAAGAGCCGCCAGGCGCAGCGCCGCGCCTGTCCGCCTCGCCGACAACCGAGCCACGCCCGACCTTCCCCCGGCCCCGTGCTGCGGCCGCCGTACCCCTGGTGCGCGCGACCTGCCTGTCACGGGCAACCAGACCTGAGGAGAACACATTGACCGTGCGTTCCGACGACTACGGACTGGGTCTGAGCACCCTGAACGACGTCGAGCTCTCCGCGGTCCTTCCCGCCACGACCGCCACCGACACCTCCCGTGTAGGAGAGGTGATGGCCGAGGTCTTCACCCGCCACCACGGCGCGGTGCTGGCTTACGCGCGCAGCTACTGCCGTGACCCGCAGACCGCGCAGGACCTCGCCGCCGAGGCCTACGCCCGTACGTACATGTCGGTGGCGCGTGGCCACGGACCGCGCCACGCCTGGCGCCCCTACCTGATGGCCTGTGTCCGCCGCACCGCGATGGAGTGGAGCAGGCACTTCACCCGGCGCGTGCTGCTGCCGGAGGATTTCGAGACCTGGGTCGAACACCTCGCCGGGGACGCGGAGACCGAGGCCGCGCTGCTCGCCACCGAGGAGACCGCCCTGGTCACCAGGGCCTACCGCTCCCTTCCCGAGCGGTGGCAGGCGCTCCTCTGGCTCACCGTCGTGGAGGGGGAGCCGGCGGCCGCCGTCGCGCAACGGATGGGGATGACACCGAGCGGAGTGCGCTCCCTCGCCGCGCGGGCCCGGGAGGGACTGCGCGAGGCCTACCTGCGCGAGGACGTGGACGAGGCGGCCGAGCTGGCGTGCCGCTATTTCATCGCCCGCAGGGCCGACGCCATCCGGTGCCCCGGCCGACGGCGCGGCCCCGAGCTGGCCCGGCACCTGGAGAACTGCGAGGGCTGCGCCCGGGTGGCGGGGGAGGTCGACCGCGCCAACCACTGCGCAGTGGAGGCGGCGCCGCGGCGCCGACTGCCCCGAGCCCCGAGGCCGCGCGGCGAAGCCGGGGCCCGGTCCGGCGTCGGTGAGGAGCCGTCCGCGACACGCGCGGCCGATGCGAGCGGTTCGACTGGAAGTCCCTCAAGGTCGACGACAGCCGCTGTGCCTGCCCAGACGGTGTAACTGTCCTTGCCGGTGCGCGTCCAGGTGACGCCTTCGTCGTTCGAACCAGCGTCATCGAGGCGAATCCGGAGGACGAACTTCCAAGGCCGGCATCCCACCATGAAGTGACGGTTGGCCGGGGTCGGGCCGTCGCTACGCCACCGCGTAACACCCACTGAGCTGCGAGAGCCGCACCGCGGCCCGAGCCTGGTTCCTGGGAGTTGTGGTCATGGGCAACCATCACGGGCTCGGGTCGGACCAGCGCTCGGCGTGCGTGTCGGCTCGTTCGACACGGGCGTCGGTGGCCCGCGCGGCGAGGCCGGGGGCGGCGACCTGAAGGTCGATTCGCCAAGCAGCTTCGTTGTCGACCTACAAAGTCGGGCTCTCCTCGATGGCCGCTTGTGTCCGTTGCTTGACTCTGTCGTGGATCTCGGATGACCGGGCTCAAGTGCCAAGGGTTCGCCAGGACTTCGGCCGGGGGAGGAGTCGCTGAGGTCGATTTAGAGGTCGTAGCAGAACTCGAACTCGTGCGGATTGGAACTGAGGGCACACGTTAGTTGTTCACGTCGAACACTACGGTGACGGGTGCATGGTCGCTCCAGCGCTCGCCGTGGGAGGCGGCGCGTTCGACGTAGGCCTCGACAGCCTTATCGGCGAGATTCTTGGTGGAGATTCGACGGGCCGCTTCCGTGCGGGGGAGCGGCTACGGCGCTAGCCTCTACCGTCGGCTGCTGGTAGCACCGCCGTGGATGCCCTCGACCACGAGTGGGCCACCCTGACACTCCGGAGTGGCCACCCTCCGGGCCACCGGATTGGCTGCCTCCGATGCCGTCGACCACGTCCTCGGCTACAGCTCTCCCCAACAAGCCGAAGATAAGCAATAAGTTGGTCGAGCGTCGGGCACTGTAGTCATCGAGGAGTTGGCCACGATCAAGCCCGGATCTGCCGAATCATCCAACCGAGGAGTCCTGGGCTGGCAGGATGGCCGGACCGGTAGTTGACGCCGGTGCTGGACGAGGAGCATGTGTGGGAGCGCATGTGATCAACGATCGCTTCCTGCTGGTGGGAGACAGCGCGCGCAGCGGCGGTCTGTCGAAGGTGCGCAAGGCCGTCGACACGGCAAATAGCGACAGTGACAGGCAGTTCGCGGCGATCAAGTTACTCAAGCGGCGCGACGACGAAATCATCAAGGTCTTCCTGGAACGGGCGACCGCCGTACTCAGAGCTGTCGAGCACCCTCATATCGTGCGGATGCTGGAGTCGGGCTGGGACCCGGTTCTGGAGCGGTACTACATCGCCCTGGAGTGGGTGGAGCGCAGCCTGAAGGACGATCTACAGGCTCGTCGGCTGGGACGCCTACTTCGAGAAGATCGTGTCACCATCTTGTAACAGTCAGCGATGATCAAGGAGCGGCACAGGATCGGGCCCACCGGCCAGGACCGCGCGGCGAAACCCCGGACGGGCATCGCTCCGGGTGAGAGGTTCGCCTGTTCGGCTCAGCGAGGATGACGGCCAGGAGACGGCGCCCGGAGACCTTCCTACCGTTGGACCCCGGGAGGCTGCATCCCCGCGGAGCCCGGCCGAGGACCTCTCTCCCGTCGGCCACCGCTCACGCCGAACCCGGCAGTCGACTTCCACCGTGACCACGCAGGGTCCGGGTCGAAGGAGATGAAGGACATGAACACCACGCGCACCGCCCGCACGCCCGCGACACCCGCACTGAACGGGTGCCGGACATCACGCCGCCGCCTTCGGGCACGGGTCGGGCTCGCCGCGACCGCCACGGCCCTGTCGCTGCTGCCGATCGCCCCGTCCACCGCCAGCGCGGCACCCCACCTCCCGCTCACACAGATCGTGCGGGAGGCCAAGGTGAAGGCGCAGCAGGAGCACCCCGGCTCGCAGTTCTACGACGCGGACGCCGTCCTGCTGACACCCACGACCAACCCCAATGACGTCCAGGCCTGGTGGATCCGCTTCCGGGCCAAGGACTCGGAGCCGTCCTTCGAGTACAAGTACTCGACCACCGGTCAGTACCAGAGCACGCAGCCGTGGAGCGTCCCGATCGGGATCCAGGCCATCTCCCCGTTCACCATGACGGAGGTCCAGGCCCACGATCTGGCCGTCAAGGCCGGGCACACCGGCGCGTTCAAGCCCCTGTACCTCAATGAGCCCGTCGTGCAGAACCCGCATCCCACCTACTACTTCTGCATTCCCAGCGAGGGCAGGACGGTGGCGGTGGACACCGTGACGGGCCACGTCACCACGCCGTGGTCGTGCTAGTGACCACGGTGTGAGCCCTGTTCGGTGGCCGTCGCCCAGCGGGGGTGACGGCCATCGGCGGCTGGCGACCCTTGCCCTCCGCCCGCTCGGTGCCGCCGACCGGGCGGGCGACAAGGGTCGCCAGCCTGGAGCGCGAAGGGCCGGCTGCAGCCGGTCAGCCGGGCCCGGGTACGAGCGGGGGCCGTGCCGGTTCGGCCGGTCGCCGCGGATCCGCGCTGGCCGTTGCGGCCAGCATGCTCTGTGTCAGAAGTGTCCACTGTTCGGGGTAGAGCCCAGTCATGGACGAGGCCCCGACCCCCGGAATCCTCCGTACCGGGTCGGGGCCTCTCCCGCGTGCTGCGGATCAGGCGGCGACGAGCCGTCCGCGCTTGAGCTGGAGGATCTGGTCGCAGGCGGCGGCGACCTCGCGGGAGTGGGTGACGAGGATGACGCACTTGCCTTCGTCGTGGGCGAGGCGGCGGAAGACGCCGACGATGGACTCGGCGGTGTCGTGGTCGAGGGCGCCAGTGGGCTCGTCCGCGAAGAGGATGTCCACCTCGCAGGCCAGGGCCCGGGCGATGGCGACGCGCTGCTGCTGGCCGCCGGAGAGCTGGAGCGTGCGCCGGTTGTGCTCGGTCTTCTCCACACCGAGGAGTTCGAGGAGTTCGACGGCGCGCCGCTTCCGGGCCCGGGAACCGGCCTTGACCCCGGTGATCTCCATGGCGGAGGTGATGTTCTGCACCGCGGTCATGTAGGTGATGAGGTTGAGGGACTGGAAGACGGTCGCGGCGTGCCGGTTGCGGTAGCGGCCCAGCCCGATCTCGGCGATGTCGCGGCCCTTGAAGCGGACCGTGCCGGAGGTGGGCGAGTCGAGCCCCGAGGCGAGGGAGAGGAGGGTGGTCTTGCCGGAGCCGGATGGGCCGACGATCGCGTACATCCGGCCGGCCTCGAAGCGCTGGTGGACGTCCTTGAGGATGGTCCGCTTGTGGTTCTTGGCCGGGACTGTGCGGGCCACGCCGGACACTTCGAGGACCGCGGGCTCGTGCCCGGCAGCGGAGTCGGCGGCGTCGGTGAGGTGGGTGCTCATGGCGGGTCAGTCGCCCTTCGTGAGGATGTCGCGGGGACTCATGCGCATCACGCGGATGCCGGGCAGGACGGTGGCGATCGCGGCGATGCCGAGCCCGAGGACGCCGACCTGGGCGATGTCGGACGGACCGACCTTCACTTCCAGGGAGTCGATCGGATCGACCTGCGGTCCGTCGTCCTTGGTGCCGCCGCCGATGCTGCTGTAGTCCTGCTCGGGGGTCCTCTTACCCGCGTCGTCCTTCGCGGAGGAGACCTCGCCGGCCAGCAGGCCGTCGCCGATGGGCTGGGCGAGTGCCTGGGAGGCGGCCGAGGCGATGCCGATGGCGATCAGCGCGCAGGCGAAGATCTCCACGAGGTGCTGGCCGAGCAGCAGCGGCTTCTTCTCGCCGAGCGCGAGGAGGATGCCGAGCTCCTTGCGGCGTTCGCGCAGCGCCGAGGCGATGATGAGGGCGAGGATCGCGGTGCCCGCGAGGGCGACGAGCCAGACGGTGAGGCTGGCGAAGCCCGCGGTGCGGGTGATGGGGCCGACGAGGGCCTGGTACTGCTTGTCGTTGACGGTCAGGGGGAAGATCTTGGGGTCCACGCCGGCGGCCGCGGCGTCCTTCTTCAGCCGGTCGAGATCGTCGGGGTTCTTCAGGCTGAAGGTGGCCGATTTGAGGATGCCGTCGCTGCCGTCCTTGCCCAACAGGAGCGAGCTGCCCAGCGGGGTGGTGTAGATCTTGTTGGCGGGGTCCATCATCGCGGGAACGTAGGCACCGGTGTCGGCGGTGCTGTTCTTGTAGATGCCGACGACCTTGAAGGAGAGGTCGGCGTCGCTGCGCTGCTTGCCGTCCATGGGGATCTCGCCCACCTTGAGCTTGACGACGTCCCCGACCTTGATCTTGTTGTCGTTGGCGACGCGTTCTTCGATGACGATCTCGTCCTTGGCGCTGGTGGGGGTGATGCCCTGGCCCGAGATGATTTTCGAGTCGCCGTTGCGGAAGTCCTTCTCCTGGTTCAGGTCGAGAATTCCGGAAGCCGAGAAGAAGTCCGTTCCCTCGGCGTTCTGGCCGGGCGGCGTCGGAACCGGCTGGTGCAGTTTCAGCCCGGTGCCGGGGCGCCCGACGCTCCCGACGGCGTAGTTGCAGCCGGTCACCGCGGAGGACGCGCAGATCTTGTCGACGAGGCTGCTGCGCAGCTCGCCCTTCGAACCGATCGTGCTGGGCCGTCCGCCACTGCCGGCGTTGGTTCCGCCTGAGTTGATGAGCGCGTTGATGTCGAGCTGCATCGTGGCGACGACCCCGACCTTCCTCTTCGCATCATCGGCCGCGCGCGCCGCGGCAGACTGGATGAGGAATCCGGAGAGCACGAGCGTGCAGATGACGGTGAAAAGGCCGATCAGCATGGCGGTTTTCCCGAGCTGGCCGGTCAGCCGCCACCAGGCCCGTTTGAATAGATTCATGGCAACGACGCTATCGGCCAGCGCATTTCACCCGTATGTGATGCCCGACGGCCCGGCACCGAGGCCTCACATACCGCTCACACGCCCGGTACGGTACAAATGGAAGTGTCCCGTAATTCCGTGGGTCGATATTCCGACCCGCCTTCGGGCTCTCATCGAATTCTCACCCGAAGGGACGTCTCCGCCGTGCGGGTACTGATCGTCGAGGACGAGGCACCGCTCGCCCGCCTGCTCCAGATGCGCCTCGGCCGCGAGGGCATCGCCGCCGACATCGCACCCGACGGCGGCGCGGCGCTGGAGCGGGTACGGATCCACGACTACGACGTGGTCGTACTGGACCGGGACCTGCCCGTGGTCCACGGGGACGAGGTGTGCCGCCGGATCACCGGGATGGGCCTGGGCGCACGGATCCTGATGCTGACCGCGGCCGGGACACTGGACGACAAGGTCGCCGGCTTCGGCCTGGGGGCGGACGACTACCTCCCCAAGCCCTTCGACCTGCCCGAGCTGATCGTCCGGCTCCGCGCCCTGCACCGCAGGAGCGGCACCACGTACGCCCCCGTGCTGGAGCAGGCCGGCATCAGCCTGGACACCCACCGCCGACAGGTGACCCGCGACGGTACGGAGATCCGGCTCACCCCGAAGGAGATCGCGGTCCTCGAACTGCTCATGCGCGCCGACGGCGGAGTCGTCAGCAGCGCGGACCTGCTGGACAAAGCCTGGGACGGACAGACCGACCAGGGCGGCAACGTGGTCCGGCTCGTGGTGCACACCCTGCGCCGCAAACTCGGGGACCCGAAGATCGTGCAGACCGTCATCGGGACGGGCTACCGCCTGGGCGCGGCGTGAGCCGCGGGCGCCGCCCGCTCGGCCTGCACCGCCTCACTCGCCCCCTCAGCCTGCGCAGCCGGCTGACCTTCGGGTTCGCCGTCGCACTGGCCGCGAGCGCCCTGCTGATGCTGACCGTCGTCTACGTCGGCATCCGCTGGCTGCCGACCTACGACCTGACCACGGCGGTCACCGTACCGCCCGGCACCAGCTCCACCCCGGCCCACCCCTACCCGCCCGCCGACGAAAACCCCATGCCACCGGGGTCCGACGAGATCGGGACCCGGGCCCCGTTCCCCGGCGAGCGGATCCAGGGCACCCATTCCACGATCCGCACCAAAGAGGACGTCTGGAACACCGTCCTCGCCGTCTCCACCGCGGGCGTGCTCATCGTCGCCACCGCGGGCCTGCTGGCCGGCCGCAGGATCGCGGGCAGGCTGCTGGCCCCGCTGAGCGAACTCAACCGGGCCGCGACGAGCGCCGCCGAAGGCGACCTCTCCCACCGCATCAACGCCTCCGGGCCCGACGACGAACTGCGCCGCCTCGCCGACACCTTCGACGTCACGCTCGCCCGCCTGGAGGAGTCCTTCTCCTCGCACCGGCGGTTCGCCGCCAACGCCGCCCACGAGCTGCTCACCCCCCTGTCCACGACGAAGACCGCCCTGACCATGCTGGGAGACCGTCCGGACCGTGAGGAGTTCGCCGAGATCCTGCCCATGCTCGGTGAGGCGAACGAGCGCAACATCAGGGTCGTCAAGGAACTCCTGAACCTGGCCGCGGCCGAACACCTCACCTTCGACCCCGAGCCCGTCGACCTCGCGGCCCTCGCGGAAGAAGCCGTGACCGCGGCGACCGCCGCGGGCGCCGGGCAGTCCGCGCACGGACCGGAGTTCGTCCTCACCGCGGACGCCCCCGACTGCCTGGTACGGGGCAATTCCGTGCTGCTGGGCCGGCTGGTCGGCAACCTCGTCGACAACGCGCTCAAGCACAACACCGGCGAACTGGGGGCCCGGGTCACCGTGGACGTCGCCACCGAGTCCCGGTCCACCGCCCCGGACGACGGACCCGGCGCGGTGCACCTCACCGTCACGAACACCGGGCCCGTCGTCGACCCGGCCGTCGTCGACCGCCTCTTCGAACCCTTCTACCGGGCCCGGCCCCGCCTCGACAGCGCCCACGGACACGGACTCGGCCTCGCCCTGGTCCAGGTCGTCGCCCGGGCCCACGGCGGCACCGTCCACGCCACCGCGCTCCCGGCGGGCGGCCTCGCCGTCCACGTCAGGCTTCCCGCGGCGGCGCCTTCGCCGTACGAATCGGCTTGATCCGCAGAGGGCCGCTGCACTCCTACTGCTCACAACCGGGTGCGCCGTATCCGGCACGGGACCGGAAGCCGTTGGCAGCCGGCCCTCCGAGGTCACGGCCCACCCCCGCCTCTACGGGGTCACCCCGGACTGCCGGCTGCGGGCCCGCCCCGCCCCAGAATCGAGACGGACAACAGCAAGAAGCCGCAGCCCGGTCCGCTGTCGCAGCTCACAGCCTTCACGCTGGGACGGCTCCTGGACGGCCCCGACGAAGTGGACAGGGGCAACATGCTCCACGCGGAGCTGCCTGAACCGGCCGGCCGCAACCGCGGGCGGCGGTCACCGTCACCACCTCCGGTGCCGGCCTCACGGTCGCCCTGCCACTGGACGTCGCGGCCTTGCCCCGGACGGCCGTGGTCCAGGTCGTGTGCACGGCCCGGAGCACTGAATCCGTCCGCTGCTCGGACCTCCCGGACCTCCCGGTCACTCTCACCGGAGGAGGACACACGACGACACCCCGCCGGTGCTCGGAGTTCACTGCGGACAGCGCGGGCTGAGCCGCTACCGCGTGGACTTGAACTGCGAAGGAGCCTCATGCGTTCCCGAAACAGGGGAGAGGCGTTCCTGAGGTTTTTTGGGGCGGAGCCCTGAACTGGGGGTCAAGGGGTTGCGGGCGGTGGCCGTATCTAGAGGGATGTTCGGGTCTGGATCGTCGGGGGAGCTGATCTGGGGCGGACAGGTGCTTCGCTTGTGGAAGCAGGGTCACGTGAATCGCTTTGCTGAAAAATCCACTCCGGGAGTGCCGTGCGACTTCCTTCGCCGCTGGCGTATTTGCTACCGAGAGGAAGCCCCGACGTGTGGAATGCCCCGCGTCGGGGCCGCCTCTTGATTCTGTCGAACTACCAGTTTCTGCTGCCTAGTTGTTCAGATCGAACACTGCCGTGACCGGTGCGTGGTCGGACCACCGCTCGGCGTGGGTGGCGGCGCGTTCGACGTAGGCCTCGACGCACTTCTTAGCGAGGATTCCAGTAGCGATAATTAGGTCGATCCTCCAGCCGGAGTCGTTGTCGAAGGCGCGGCCGCGGTAGGACCACCAGGAGTAGGGGCCGGTGCGGTCGGGGTGGAGGGCGCGGACGACGTCGACGTAGCCGGCCTCGTCGTAGACGCGGGAGAGCCAGGCGCGCTCCTCGGGGAGGAAACCGGCGGACTTCTGGTTGGCCTTCCAGTTCTTGAGGTCCTCGGGGCGGTGGGCGATGTTCCAGTCGCCGCAGACGACGACCTCGCGGCCGTCGGCGGCGGCGCGGGTGCGCAGGGCCGTGAGGTGGACGAGGAATTCCGCCATGAAGCGTTCCTTCTCGTCCTGGCGCTCGGTGCCGACCTCGCCGGAGGGGAGGTAGAGGCTGGCAATGGTCAGGCCGGGCAGGTCGATTTCGACATACCTGCCCGAATTGTCGAATTCCTCCGAGCCGAATCCGACGACCGTGCGCTGCGGCTTCTCGCGGGAGAGGATGGCGACGCCGGCTCGGCCCTTGGTGGCGGCGGGGGCCCAGACTGCGTGCCAGCCGTCCAGGTCGCGCAGTTCGACGGGCAGTTGCTCGGGTTCGGAGCGCACCTCCTGCAGGCAGATCACGTCCGCCTCGGTGCCGGCCAGCCACTCGACGAAGCCCTTCTTGGCCGCCGCCCGGATTCCGTTCACGTTCACACTCGTCACCACGATCACCCAGGCAGCCTACCGACTGGCTGTTCCCGGTCCGAACCATGACGCGCGGCGGCGGGCCGCCTCCATCGGTTGTCTCCGCCGGCGGTCTCCGTCGGCTGTCCCTGCCGGCCGTCTCCGCCGGATGGTGACAGTGACTGACAGGAGCTGTCGTGAACGCGGCATGAATATGGCTGGTGGCCCCATCGGGCCGTGCCATTGGTCTTGACCATCTCCGGACGGAGCACCTAGGGTCACTTACTGCAAGGACCTTTAATAAAGAAGGACGGATAAAGGCCCGCTCTCCCACCTGCCGCAACAGCGGACAGCGAGCCCGGCTTCCGCCCTCCTTGTCGCAGGGCGGACAACACAGGGTGGAGGACACGGTGGGGACGACAGGACAGCTTTCTGCGGTGCCGGAGCCGAAGTACTGGCACCTGCGCACGGTGCTGCTGCGGGCCATCGACTCGGAGTTCTCCACCGGTCAGGTGCTGCCCAACGAGCGCGAGCTCTCGGCCCGCTTCGGCGTCGCCCGGGCCACGCTGCGGCAGGCGCTCGACCAGCTGGAGCTGGAGGGCCGCCTGGTGCGTCGCCGGGGGATCGGCACCCTGATCGCCGCCCCGCGGGTCGGCGTCCCGGTCAACCGGCAGGAGGAGGGCTGGCCCGGCGCCGCGCGCAGCCAGGCCTGGCGGACGATCGACTGCGCCACCGCCCCCGCCTCCGCGCAGCTGGCGAAGAGCCTCGGCATCGCCGAGGGCGCCACCGTGCACACCGTGCGCCGGGTCCGCCTGGTGGAGGGCCGGGCGGTGGCCACCGAGTCGCTGCACGTCCCGGCCGCCGCCCTGCCGCATCTGCCGGGCTTCCGTGCCGAGAGCGACCGCGCCCGTTCGGTGCTGCGCCAGCTGGAGCGCCTGGAGGTGGACGGTGAGTCCCGCTCGGTCGAGCTGGGTGTCGCCGAGGCCGAGCAGGCCGCCCTGCTGGAGCGCCCGCCCGGCGCGCCGGTCCTGGTCATGACCACCCAGTACGCCTCGGCCGGCCGGCTGGTGGCGCTGGCGGTCTCCACCTACCGGGCGGACACCTGCAAGCTGACCTTCGGCGAGGCCGGACTCGTCGAGGTCACCCCGGTCGGTGCGACGGCCGAGGTCCGTACCGCCTCCTGAACCACTTTCCGGAAACCCTCAGGTCGAGGCCCGGACGCCAACTGGCGTCCGGGCCTTTGCCGTTGGCGAAGCCTCGGGGGCTGCGGCAGGGTGGAGGGGGGACGTGAACCTGGTCGTGGAGCTGTGGGCGGAGTCCGGGAGACCGGAATGCGGCGAGCCGATCCGGGCGGACGGAACTGCGCCGGAGGCGGTCATCGACGGGCCCGACTCGCCGCACCCGGACCCGGCCGACCCGGGCTGTGCGCCGCGACGGTGGAGTGGTTCCGCGGCCGGTCGACTTCGTCCGCCGGGCGCTCGACGTCGCGGAGCGCCGCCTGCGGGGCCGACCCGGCAGCGCGGCCGGTGTCGGGCTCGGTAGCGCGACCGGTGTCAGGCCCGCCAGCGGTATCGGCGTCAGGCCCGGGGCGGGTCCACCGCGAAGAGCTGCTCCTCGACCTGGTCGAGGGCGACGCGCAGGGCGCCCATCGCCACCACCTCGGAGCCGAGGGCCGCCAGGGCGACCTCGGGGGCGCGCAGGGTGAACTGGGCCAGGCGTTCGCGCAGTGGGTCCAGGACGCCGTCGAGGCCGGCCGCCCAGCCGCCGATGACGACCAGCTGCGGGTCGATGGCCAGGACGAGCGCGGCGACGCCCTGGACGAGGCGGGTGAGGAAGCGGTCCATGGCGACCTTGGCGACCTCGTCGCCCTCCCTGGCCAGCCGTAGCACACGGGCCACGGCGGCCTCGTCCAGTGGGTTGAGGGGCTTTCCGGTGGTGGACAGCAGCCGCTCGGGGGTGACCTCCTGGCCGAGCAGGTGCAGGGCGCCGATCTCGCCGGCCGCGCCGCCGAAACCGCGGTGCAGCTTGCCGCCGATGAGGGAGCCGGCGCCCGGGCTGAGACCGGCCATCACGAAGACGACGTCGTCGGCGCCGACCGCCGACCCCTGCCAGTGCTCGGCGATGGCGGCCAGGTTGGCGTCGTTCTCGATCAGGACCGGGCAGCGGAACGAGCGCCGCAGGCGGGCGCCGAGGTCGAGCCCGGTCCAGCCGGGCATCGCGGTGCCCAGCCGGATGGTGCCCTCGCGGTCCACGATGCCGGGGGTGCCGATGCCGACCGCCCACAGGTTGTCCCGGGAGATGCCGGCCTTGCGCAGCACCTCGGCGACGGCGGTGCGGACGGCGGCGAGCCGGTCCTCGGCGTCGAGGGTCTCGTCCACCGGCTTGAAGTGACTGCCCACCACCTCGCCGGTGAGGTCGGACAGGATGACCCGGATGTCGTGCACGCCGATCTCGATGCCGAGGATGTGCCCGGCCTCGGCGCGGAAGCGGAACCAGCGGGCCGGGCGGCCGCGGCGGCCGGTGACCGGCTGGCCGTCCTCCCTCGGCTGCTCGACCTCGGCGACCAGTCCGGTCTCGACCAGACCCTCGATCACGCCCTCGACCGTAGGGCGGGAGAGCCCGGTCTCGCCGACGAGCTGAGTGAGGGTCACGGAGTGGCCGTTCCGCAGCGCCCGAAGCGTGACCGCCGCGTTGATCCGCCGCAGCAGCGAGGAGTCTCCTCCGGTGAGCCGATCCGCCAATGCGATGCCCTTCGCCGTTCGCGCGACTGCCCTGGCGCGCGGTGTCGAGTGCGCGGTGCCCACCGAATGGCCCGCGGGGGTGCGCCCCCGGAGAACGCGGCACGGCGGCAGGGGGCCGCCTGCGCGAGGGCCGGAGGACAAGCGGAGCCTACCCGGGGACGGGCCCGGGCGGCGAGAATCCCCGCAGCTCATCCCGGCTTCGGTATCGAAATGGTACGGATCGGGTGGCGGTGTGTGATCCGGACTTCACCGCCCGGCCACGGCGTGCGGGTAGGGGAGCCGCCGGGTCCGCTCCGACCAGCGGGAACGCGCGGAGGAGGGCGCGGGCCGAGCCCCGTCAGTTCACCCGCGCCGCGAACAGCCGCTGCCCCAGCAGCCCCATCGGGTGCCCGTCCTCCGGCAGCGTCAGCACCGTCGGGCAGCCCGCGGCGGCCAGGGCCGCCCGCCAGTGCTCCGCCGGACGGGCGGTGAGGCCGTGGGCGTCGCCGGTGATCAGCAGGTCGAGCTGTTCGGTGGTGGGTGCGAGCAGCAGCAGCCGGCCGCCGGGGGAGAGCAGCCGGACCAGCGCCGGGACCTCCTCGGCGGTCCGTCCGGTCGCCGTGGCGAGGACGAGGTCGTAGCGGCCGCCGTCGGGGGCGGGATGGTGTTCGGTGCTCTGCCGGGGCCGGGCGGCGAGGGCGCGGGCGACGGCCGGCTCGCCGCCCTCGGAGTCGAGTTCGAGGACGCGCAGCGGCCCCGGTCCCTCGTGGGCCTCGGCGGTGCCGCGCACCAGCGCGCCGAGGGCGGCGCCGAGGTAGCCTCGGGCGGCGGCCCGGCGGACCGGGGAGGCGGCCGGTCGCGGGGCCTCCTCACCGGTGATCAGCCGGGGCAGCCGCAGGGCGCCGCGCCGGACCCGGTCCAGGGCGGCGGCCGGGCCGAGCCCGTCCGTCCAGGTCTCGACGGCCGGGCGCCAGGCCTCCCGGACCTCGGCGGCGCTCGGCCCGGGCCCGCCGCGAAAGACCGGGCCCTGGGCCCCGCCGTCCTGACGGGTGATCAGGCCGTGCCGGGCGAGCGCGTCCAGCCAGCGGACGACCCGCGGGCGTTGGGCGGGAGTGACCATGGCGGCGGCCAGCACCTCGGCCTCGGGGTAGCTGCGCGCGGGGTCGGTGAGCACGCCGCTCTGCTGGAGGGTGTGCAGCAGCGCGGCGAGCACGGCCCGGTCGAGCCGGGCGCCGAAGTCGCGGACCTGCTCGGCGGTGACGCCGATGCTGTGCTTCCAGGCGGCGGCCGAGGCGCTCTCGGCGTCGGCGCGCAGCCGGCGGTCGGCGGCCTCGGCGTTGCTGTCCGGGGCGCGGACGTGGGCGAGGACGGCGCCGAGCGCGTCGACGGCGGCGTACACGTCCTCCTGCCGGGGCTCGGGGCCGATGTGCAGGACCAGGCGCAGCGCGCCGAGGTCGTGGGCGGCGAGGCCGGGCTGCCGGCTGAGCCGCCACAGCAGCGCGGAGGGCAGGCTGAGGTGGGTGGCCCGGTCGGCGGCGACGGCGGCGAGCTGCTGCTCGGGCCGCTGCTCGGGGTCGCCGCAGTGGACAGTGCCGCCGGCCAGCAGGGTGGCGAGTGCGAGGTCGACGGCGAGGTCGCCGACCGGGTGCAGCACGGTGTGCCGGATCGGTGGCGTGCCGAGGACGCCGGCCCAGTAGCGCAGCCGCTGTTCGGCGGCCCGGGCGGCGGAGGGTGGCAGCGCGGCGTGTTCGGCGACGCGCCGGGCGAGGGCCCGGGGCAGGCCGCCCGGCGGGGAGACGCCGAGCAGCAGGCCGATGCCGCTGATCGCGCGCCCGTCGGCGACGACGGCGGGTCGGTCGCCGAGCTCGCGCAGCGCGCTGACCAGGGCGGGAGTCGTGGGCACGGTGATCACTCCGGGGTGCGGGGCGGAAACCGCACTACTGAACCATGTGGTCGGGGCGGGAAAGACCGCCAGCAAGTCAAGGTTCTGTAATGATTTTCATATCGGAAAGCCAAGCTGTTGAGGTGAAGTCGCCGCGAAGTGGTCGGAACTTCGCATTCCGGAAGGTCCGTGCGATCCCTTGACAGGTGGTTCGGGTACTGGATCAATGGAGCCACGTGAGCTGACCGAACGATCGGTAGGTGGCTCCGGGCAGGCAGAGCAGCGAAGGAGTGACGATGACCGGCACCGCACCCGTCCCGCGCCGACACCTCGGGGAACCGCTCCCGCCGGAGCTGCTGGACGCCGGCGAGCGGATGGGTCCGGAGGAGCTGCGCGCCCATCAGCTCACCCGGCTGAGGGCCACGCTGCGGCACGCGTACGACAACGTCGAGCTCTACCGCCGCAAGTTCGACGCCGTCGGGGTCCGCCCCGAGGACTGCCGCACCCTGGACGACCTCGCCCGCTTCCCCTTCACCACCAAGGCCGACCTGCGCGAGGGCTACCCCTTCGGCATGTTCGCCGTCCCGATGGAACAGGTCCGCCGGATCCACGCCTCCAGCGGCACCACCGGGCTGCCGACCGTGGTCGGCTACACCGAGAACGATCTCTCCATGTGGGCCGACGTGGTCGCCCGCTCGATCCGCGCGGCCGGCGGCCGGCCCGGCCACAAGGTGCACATCGCCTACGGCTACGGGCTGTTCACCGGTGGCCTGGGCGCGCACTACGGCGCCGAGCGGGCCGGCTGCACCGTCATCCCGGCCTCCGGAGGCATGACGGCCCGCCAGGTGCGGCTGATCCTGGACTTCGAGCCCGAGATCATCATGGTCACCCCGTCCTACCTGCTGACCCTGCTGGACGAGTTCGAGAAGCAGGGCGTCGACCCGCGCAGCACCTCGCTGCGGGTCGGCATCTTCGGGGCCGAGCCCTGGACGGAGGAGATGCGGCGCGAGATCGAGGAGCGGCTCGACCTGCACGCCGTCGACATCTACGGCCTCTCCGAGGTGGTCGGCCCGGGCATCGCGCAGGAGTGCGTGGAGACCAAGGACGGGCTGCACATCTGGGAGGACCACTTCTACCCGGAGGTCGTCGACCCGTTCACCGACGAGGTGCTGCCCGACGGGGAGGGCGGCGAACTGGTCTTCACCTCGCTCACCAAGGAGGCGCTGCCGATCATCCGTTACCGCACCCGCGACCTCAGCCGGCTGCTGCCCGGCACCGCGCGGCCGGCCTTCCGGCGGATGGAGAAGGTCACCGGGCGCAGCGACGACATGATCATCCTGCGCGGGGTGAACGTCTTCCCGACCCAGATCGAGGAGATCCTGCTGCGTACCCCGGGCGTCGCGCCGCACTTCCAGCTGCGGCTCGGCCGACAGGGGCGGCTGGACCACATGACCGTCCGGGTGGAGGCCCGGCCGGAGGCCTCGGCCGATCAGCGCGAGGCGGCGCGGGCGGGGATCGTCCGAGCGGTGAAGGACGGGGTCGGGATCACGGTCGCGGCCGAGGTGGTGGACCCGTACACGCTGGAGCGCTCGGTCGGGAAGATCAAGCGGGTGGTGGACGAGCGGGGCTGAGTCGGGCCGCGGACGCGGGGAGGCGTGCGGCGCGCGGGCCTGTGGACGCACCCCCGTGCCGGCCGTGCGGACGCACCCCCGTGCCGGCCGTGCGGACGCACCCCCGTGCCGGCCGTGCGGACGCACCCCCGTGCCGGCCGTGCGGACGCACCCCCGTGCGGGCTCTATGCTGCGGGGCATGCCGAGTGAGCTGCCCACTCTTCAGCCCGCCGAGGACCTCGCCTTCATCCGGCGTGAGACCGAGCTGAAGCCCGTCCCCTTCGTGCCCGAGATCGGCCTGCACATGGCCGAGGACGCCATCGCCCTGTGGGAGACCACCGAGCGGGCGCGCGGGGAGGCGGGGCTGCCGCCGCCGTTCTGGGCTTTCGCCTGGGCGGGCGGGGTGGCGGTCGCCCGCTACGTGCTGGACCACCCCGAACTGGTCGCGGGCCGTACGGTGTTGGACGTCGCGGCCGGCTCCGGGCTGGTCGGAGTGGCCGCCGCGCTGTGCGGGGCGACGGAGGTGCGCGCCGCCGAGATCGACGCCTACGCGGTGGCCGCGATCGGGCTGAACGCCGAGGCCAACGGGGTGCGGGTGGAAGGCGCCCTGGTGGACCTGGTGGACGGCGACGGCGGGCCCGCCGAGGTGGTGCTCGCGGGCGACGTCTTCTACGAACGGGCCATGGCCGCCCGCTTCCTGCCCTTCCTGGAGCGGGCCGCGGCGCGCGGCGCGACCGTCGTCGTCGGCGACCCGGGCCGCGCCTACCTGCCCCGGGAGCGCTTCACCGCGGTGGCGGCGTACCAGGTGCCGGTGGTCGCGGACCTGGAGGACACCGCGGTCAAGACCACCACCGTGTGGCGCCTGGGCTGACGGTCCGTCGCCCCGGTGCTCAGTCGAGCCAGCCGTGTTGGGCCGCCTTCAGGCCGGCCTCGAAACGGCTGGACGCGCCGAGGCGTTCCATCAGCGCCGCCATCTGGCGGCGCACGCTCCGGGCGGAGATGCCCAGGCGCCGGCCCGCGACCTCGTCGGTGAGGCCGGCGGCGAGCAGAGTGAGCAGTTCCCGCTCGGAGGCGCTCAGGCCGGTCCGGGTGTCCTTGGAGCGGTCGGCGCCGAGCGGGACGGCGGAGCGCCAGGTCTGCTCGAAGAGGGCCACCAGCGCGGCGACGATCCCGGCCTGACGGGTGCACAGGGCGCCGAGCCTGGTGTTCGCGGGATCGATCGGGACGACGGCGATCTCGCGGTCGAAGAGCAGCATGCGCGGCGGAAGCGTCGGGCAGGTGCGAACCTCTCCGCCGCTCTCGGTCATCCACCGGGCGTAGGCGAGGGTCGGGGGGTCGTTGCGCGCACTGTCCTGATAGAGGGTCAGAAGTGAGACCCCGCGGCGCATGGCCGCCTCGTCCAGCGGCCTCGACGCGTCGAGGCTGTCCTGCGACTGGGCGCCGCCGGGCATCACCGCGAGGCACTCGTCGGAGACACCCCGCGCGAGGGTCTCAAGCTTGAACTGGATGGCGTCGAGCCCGTCCAGGCGCTCGGTCGTGGCGTTCGAAGCGGTCGAGCCGTCGGGTAACAGGCTGGCGTACTCGGCCACCACCCGCGCCGCGGCAGCCCGGCTCAACTCCAGCTGCTGCCGCCGGAGTTCGATCTCGTCCTCCTCCTTCTGCAGGATGAGGTCCAGGGCGCGCTCCGGGTTGACCGGGCACAGGGTGCCGGGCAGGTCCCGGGACGGGCGCAGGAACCGAAGGTCGGCGAGCCGGTCCAGCGTGCTGCGTACCGCGCTCTCGGACAGGCCCACCTGGGCGCAGAGTTCCTGCATGCTTCCGCACGGATCGATCAGCATCGCCCGGTAGACGGCCTCCGCCTCGCGGTCCAGCCCCAACCTGTTGAGCATGGCGCACCTGCCCCCCGGTAGCGCGGCGATTAAAATCGCCGCCAGCATAAGGCTCGCCGGCTTTCCCCAGCAAGTAAGCGCTCATGGTGCGCGAACCATTCCGATCGCCGACCGTCCGGTAGGGCGTCCGGTAGGGGTGGAATGTTGCGAATCGACTACTATGATCGCTTCGATGCCGGTGCTCGCGGTACTCTGAGTGGCCGGATGATCGGAGGTTCTCAGGGTGGACGCAGATGGAGCCCGCGGCCTTCCGCGCCCGCACCCGTCCTCCGGCCGCGCCCGGAAGATCGCGGAGCGGCTGGACGGGCTGATGGCGGCGGAGGCCGCCAGGATCGGGCGGAAGCCGCCCGCCTACCGGGAGTTGGCCGACCGGATCAACCGGATCGCCGGACACAACGTCATCTCCAAGGACACCATTCGCAATCTGCACCAGGCCGAGACCCAGAAGGGGCAGCCGCCCAACCCCACGGTCGAGACACTGGACTGGCTGGGCCTGGCGTTCGGCATCCGGTCGGGCGCGGCCTACTTCCTGGACGACGCCAAGGCCGCGGCCGTGGACGAGCAGTTGCAGGGCCTGGGCAAACTGGCGGGGCTGCGCGTCGCGCTGGGAAACGCGGAGGTCATCGGCCTCGCGCAGCGTGCGTCGGGGCTGTCGGACAACAGCCTGAACATGCTGGTCGCCCTCGCCGACCGGTTGAGGGCGCTCGAAGAGGAGGCGGCCGGCCGGCCGGCCGCCCGGACGTCCCCCAGCGGTGAGGGCGAAGACCGCCGCCAGTAGGGTGGGTGGCGAACTGTTACCTCACGGAGGATCCTTCGCTCTTCCATGCCCGTACCCCGGAGCCTGCGCAGGCGTTGCGAGGACATCCTCGCGAGGACGGAGCTGCCCGACCCGTTCACGGTGGAGGGGTTCCGTGAGGCACTGGCGCGGCGTCGTGGCCGCCCGATCGTCATGGAGCCGCTCCCGGAACTCGGTCACGACACCCCGTGCGGCCTGTGGGTCGCCCTGCCGAGCGTGGACGTCGTCTTCTACGAACAGCACACCAGCCCGGCGCACCAGGACCTGATCAAGCTCCACGAGCTCGGTCACGTCCTCTGCGGTCACACGCGGAACATCGAACTCGGCCGATTCGCCGAGCACTTCACCGACCTGGCACCGGAACTTCTGGCACAGGTCCTCGGCCTGGCCCGCAGCAACTTCACCACCGTCGAGGAACAGGAAGCCGAGATGATCGCCGTGCTCCTGGCCGACCTGGCCGGTGCCGACCGGGTCGGAACCCCGTCCTCACGCCGCCTCGTGGCAAGCCTCGCCCACCCGATCCGCCGGCTGCGACGCTGGCGAGGAGACTGATGCTCACCGTCTACCGGGTTGTCCTGCCCGCCCTGCTGTGGACGCTGACGATCTGGCGCGCCCCCTCCACGCTCGGTGGCTCACGTCCCGCCCGCTACCTGTGGGGGTTCATCGCCTCGATGGCCGTCGTGGTCAGCACGATCCATCCCGAGGTGGAGCGGTTCGTCCGGGTCTGCACCGGTTCCCCGGACGTGGTCATCCTCCTCAAGCACCTCTTCGGGTTGGCGGCGTACTACTTCACCCTGGAGTACGTGATCGCGGTCCACGGCCGGAGGCCACGGCGGAAGACGGCCGAGCGGCTGCGGATCGTCCTCCTGGTGGCCGCCGCGCTGGCCCTGACCGCGCTGTTCGTCCTCTGCTTCGAGCACGACCCCGGCGTCGAGGCGCGGATGGTGACCGACGCCCACCTCGGGGATCCGTCCGTGAAGCTGTACGAGGGCATCGTCTATGCCTACCTCGGAAGCTCCACCGCACTGTCGGCCAAACTGTTCTGGTCGAACCGGCGCAGCGTGCCGCGCGGCCTCCTGCGGGCGGGCCTGCTGTCCATGGCGGCCGGCTGTGGCGTCGGCTTCGTCTACACCCTCTACCGGGTCTGCTTCCTCGCCGGTCGGGAGCGGTCGCCGTCATCTGAGGGCGCGCCGGTCGATCTCCCCTCCCAGTACCTGCCCGTGGCCGCCATCTTCCTGGTCGTCGTGGGCCTCGCCCTGTCCCCGCTGCTGACGGCCGTCCGCTACGTCGAGGACCAGTGGGCGTTGTGGCGGCTCTACCCCCTCTGGTCCGACCTGATGGAGGCCGCGCCGACCGTGGCGTTCGGCCCCAGGGTCGGGCGGGCACGCGACCTGTTCACACTCGGGGACCGGACCCTCGACGTGGCCCACCGCGCCTTCGAGATCCGCGACGCCGCGCTCGTCCTGCGGGACCGGGCCATCGCGACGGGCGCGGGGCGATCTGACACCGCCGACGCACCGCACGACGACGTGGACGCACGGGCCCGCACCGAGGCGGCGTGGCTGTTCGCCGCCCTCCATCCCGATCGCCGGGCCGGTGCCGCCGACACGCTCCCGGGCCCGCCGGGAGCCAGGACGCCCGGGGAGGAGGTGGCGTGGCTGCTCAAGGTCGCGGCCGCCTACACGCCACTGCGCGCGGGCGCGAGGACCTCGGCGTCCTGATGCGGTCAGGCCGGAAGCGGACGGGGGCGGGACCTTCCGGCGCCGTCCACCGGTCAGCAGGATGGTGATCACCGGGATGGCGGCCGGGCCGCCAAGTCCCAGTGCGTACAGAGCGCTTGGTCCCGATCGCCGTTCGTTTCCTGGGGGAAACAGCATGTCCGAAATCGTCCGACTGATCACCGCCGCGTCCGCCACCGTCGCCCTGTCCGGAACGGCGATGCTCGTCGTGTCCGCCGTCTCCGGCGCGGTGGCCCCGGTCGGCATCGGCTGGGACTGACCCGGTGGTTCCCGTCCGTCTCACCTTGATGCCGACGGGACCGAACACGCCCACGGAGGACGTGATCCACGCCCTCGAAGACATCCTGTGGGCTCACGCGACACCTGAGATCGCCATGGAACACCTCCGGGTGCGGGCGGTCCCGGCGGGGATCGGGATCGTCCTCTACATCCGTGCCGCCACGATCGAGACCGCGCGAGCCAGGGCGCGGCGCCTCGTGGCCGACGCGCTCGCCGCGTCGGGCATCGGCATCGGCGGATACACCGTCACCTTCCAGTGCTGACCCGACCGGCGGGTGGCGCCGCTCAGCCGGCGTGGCACCGAAACGCGTCCACGGCCGGCTGCCCACTCACGTCCTGAACGGGAGACACCCACGCACATCCTGCGTTCCGCGACCCGCGCGACCTCGGTCGTCATGGTCGCGGGCCTGTCCGCGCTCGCCCTCGGCGTCGACCCGGTGAGCGCCCAGCCGGCTGAAGCCGTTCGCCCTACGCAGTCCTTCACCGCCGTCGACCGCGACGAGATCTGCGCCGCCTGGGACGACAAGGTCTCCGTCGTCCTGCGCGCGCCGGCAGCTCCAGGTACGTCCACCGCGCCGCTGAGCGGACCGTGCCGCGTGCCCCCCTTCCTGCCCAACTCACCTTCAGGAGAACCCGAATGTCGACGAAGCGCCGAGCGTCTCGCATCGTGACCACCCTGCTCGCCGCCGGACTCGCCGTCACCTCCCTGGCCGCGGTGCCCGCCGGCGCGGACACCGTGGTGTCCGGCGGCGAGGCCGTCACCTCCACCGGATCCCTCGGCAACTACGCCGCGCCGAACGGCCCGGTGACCCGCAGTCAGGCTGTCAACCGGGCCAAGGACTGGGCCGACAACCAGGTGCCCTACAGTCCGAACGGCCTTTCCTCGCCGTTTGGGTGGTGGGCGGACGACGCGACCGGCGGCCGCTACCGGGAGGACTGCTCGGGCCTGATATCGATGGCCTGGCAGCTGGACAGCAGCCTGACCACCGACTCCCTGACCAATGTCGCCACCCCGATCAACTTCAGTCAGCTCCGCCCAGGCGACGCGCTGAACAACAAGGCGGACGGCCATGTGGTGCTCTTCGCCGGCTGGGTCGACCAGTCCGCGGGCACCTTCCAGTACTACGCCGAGCATCGTCGCGGCGTGCCGACCAGTCTCGGGACCGGCAACCTCAGCGATCCGAACAACATGGTGGACGGCCACCCGGTACGCAACTACCAGGCCCTGCGCTACAAGCGGATCATCGACGCGACGCCGTCGGGGATCGGTGTGTACCGGCCGTCGGACCGGACGTTCTATGTCGCGGACAGCCATGGTTCGCCGGTGGGTTACAACACGTACGGGAATGCCGATGACGTTCCGTTGGTGGGGCATTTCGCGGGTCCCGGTCGGGACACGGTCGGGGTGTACCGGCCGTTGACTCAGGAGTTCATCCTGAGCAGTGACAACGCCAACCGGGCCGTGTACTCGGTCTTCGGCAACAAGGACGACGTGCCGTTGGTCGGTGACTGGGACGGTACCGGCAAGCAGACGATCGGTGTGTACCGGCCGTCCGAGGGGGCCTTCTACCTGACCACCGACAACCTCACGCCGAAGTACCGGATCCCGTTCGGTGACCCGAACTGGATCCCGGTCGTGGGCAACTGGAGCGGGACGGGCAAGGACACGGTCGGCGTCTACGACCCGAACTACCGGATCTTCCACCTGTCCGACTCCAACACGGCCGTCGCCGACAACCACACCATTCCGTTCGGCAACCCCAAGGACGTCCCGATCAAGGGTGACTGGGACGGCACGGGCACGGACAAGGTCGGCGTCTACCGGCCCGACACCCAGGAGTTCTTCGGCGCCGTCAACGGCACCGGCCGGCTGCTCGCCAAGTACGGCAACCCCGAAGACAAGCCCCTGACCGGCCACTGGAGTTGACCCCCGTGACACTCGCACAGCGCACAGGCCGCGGACTCCTGTCCATGGCCGCCATCATCGGACTGACCGTCTTGCCGGCCGGCCTGGGTGCCGCGCCGGCCTCGGCCGCCGATGCGCCGCCGCCGACGGCCCCGGCGCCGCTGAACCTCACCAGCGCCGGTCCGTTCTCGGACTCCTTCCGGCAGAGCCCCTCGCTCAACACCGTCCCGCTGCACGGGCTCAACGTCGGCCTGGACCAGCGCCAGCAGGGCAGCGCCCGGACCGCATCCTGGACCAGGACCTCCGGCCGTTGGGACACCGCGTCGCCGCCGGACTCCTCCTACGTGCAGGTCAGCACCGCCGACCAGCCCAACCGGCTGGTGTTCGGCACGGGCCTCTCGGCCGTCATGCTCGGCGCGCCCGTGATCGCCGACGCCGACGGGACGTACACCGTGTCGACCGTGACGGACCCGGTGGTCGGGGACACCTCCAGCGGCGACTGGGCCTCGCTCGTGCTCAGCCGCAGCCACCGCGCCAACGGGTACGTGACCAGCGGCGACGTCGACCTCGGGCTGATCGTCACCTCCTCCGGCCGGCTCTCGCTGTTCCACGGCGGGGGCGGCGAAACCCCGTTCTGGCAGGGGACGGTGAAACCCGCCGACCGGTACGCCGTCTCGCTGAAGGTGTCGACCGGCGCTGACAAGGCCGTCACCCTGACCGTCAACGGCACCGCCTTCCCGATCGCCGGCCCGGCCTCGGTCAACCGCTGGCCGAGCAGTGCCTTCCTCTACCTCGGCGCGTACATCTCCGCCCCGGGCGAGATCACCACCTTCGGCGACGGCACCGGTACCGGCGTGAACGTCAGCCGGATCGACGCCAGTGCCACGGCCGACGCCAGGCGCTTCGTGGACACCTTTGACGGCTCCCCGACCGGCACCGACGACGGCCTCAACGACGACCTGAGTGCCCGCCAGCCCACCCTGGTCTCCGCCAACTACACGGCGGTGTCCGGCGCCAAGGGCCTGGCGGCCGGCCCGCCGGCGGGCTCGGTGAGGGTCAACAGCCCGGACGCCCCGAACGTGCTGTCCTTCTCGCAGGGCACCGCGGCCGTCCGGCTGAACAAGCCCGCCACCGCGGACCTCTCCGGCTCGTACACCGTGCACGTCCGGCTCACCCCGGCGGTCGGCCGCACCAGCGGCACCGACGCCGCCACGCTGCTCGTCAGCAACGCCTCCGGCGCGACCGGGGCGGTGGACGCCGACGACGTCGCGCTCGGCCTGCGGGTCCAGGCCGACGGCTCGCTGAAGCTGTACCAGGGCGGCCGGACGCTGCCCCTGCTCACCAACACCGTCAGCCCCGGCTCCGGCACCTACGACGTTTCCCTCGCGCTCACCGGCGGCACCGCCCGGCAGGCCACCGTCACCGTGAACGGCAGCACGGTCTTCGCCGGCACGACGCCCGCCGCCCTGCCGCGCGACGGCTACGTGCACCTCGGCTCCCAGCGCGCCACCCCCGGGACCGTCGGCACCGTGGACGACCTGCGGGTCAGCATGCTCGGCGGGCTCGACTACTACGGCTACTACGACATCATGGACCCGGACTCGCCCAACAACAGCGTCGACCACAGCGCCGAGGTGGCGTCGTGGACGAACATGAACAACTTCACCAACCAGGACCTCACCGATCCGCGCTACGCCGGCTTCCTGGACTACTGCCGCCCCGCCTCCTGCGTCATCGACGTCAGCAAGGTGGTCGTGCAGCCCGACCCGACCCGGCCCGGCAAGTTCCGGCCCAGCCCGGACACCCCGGCGGCCCTGGCCGCGCTGGCCTCCCGGATCGGTGCCAACCTGGACAAGGTCTCCGCGGTCTACACCCTCGACGAGCCGTACTACCAGGGCTTCACCGCCGACCAGGTGCAGACCGAGGTGAACCAGGTTCACGCCGCCTTCCCCGGCAAGATGCTCGCCTACACCACGGACCTCTACAACCTGACCGCGCCGGTCCCGAGCGGGGCCGACCTGGTCGGCTTCGACAACTACTGCCCCGGCCGCGCCACCATCGAGCAGAACCTGGCCTCCCTGCAGGGCGCGCTCGCCTCGCCCGACCAGCACCTGGTGCTCTTCCCGGAGTCCATCGCCCCGGACCCCGTGGGCTGCGGTAAGGCCACCGACGCGGTCGTCGCCGGCAACAACGCCGACTACCGGGCCGTCGCCGCGCAGCACCCCCGGGTCGTCTATCTGCAGAACTTCCGCTGGCTCAACGCCCAGCAGGCGACCGACATGCCGCTGACCACCCGGCAACAGCAGCACATCGGCCGGGCCGTCATCGACGCCACCCCGACCCCGGCCCCCGCCGGCGTCGGCGTCTACCGGCCGGGTGACCACAGCATCAGCCAGAACAGCCACAACGACGTGCCCCTCGGCAGCTCCGGCCCCTCGCCCCTGTTCACCGCCCCGGACGACGTCCCGCTGACCGGCCACTGGCAGGGCCCGGGCCTCGACACCGTCGGCGTCTACCACCGGGCGACGTCCACCTTCGTGCTACCGGGCGCGGACGGCACCACCACCTCGTACCGGTTCGGCAACCCGGGGGACATCCCGGTGGTCGGCGACTGGAGCGGGCGGGGCCGAACCACCATCGGCGTCTACCGGCCCGACGAGCAGACCTTCTACCTCAGCGACGACAACGCCACGGCCACCTCCCACGTCAAGTACGGCAACCCGGGCTGGACCCCACTGGTCGGCAACTGGAGTGGAAGCGGCCGAACCACCGTCGGTGCGTACGACCGCGACACCCAGACGTTCCACCTGCGCGACAGCAACACCCCGGGCCCCGACGACCACAGCTACCGGTTCGGCAACCCCGGAGACACCCCGATCAAGGGTGACTGGGACGGTACCGGCACCGACACCGTCGGCGTCTACCGCCCCGACACCCAGACCTTCTACGGTTCCGCCAAGGACGGCACCATGGCCGCCTACAGCAGCCGCTTCGGCAACCCGGGGGACAATCCGCTGGTCGGCAACTGGGGCTGAGCGGGCACGGCACGATCGTGCGGCACCGTGGGGCATCCGCCCCACGGTGGCGCACTGCTGCCGTCAGCCGCGCAGGCGGGCCAGCCAGGCCTCGACCTCGTCGGAGCGGCGCGGGAGGTCGGCGGAGAGGTTCTCGTTGCCGTCCTCGGTGACCAGGATGTCGTCCTCGATCCGCACCCCGATGCCCCGGTACTCCTCCGGCACCGTCAGGTCGTTCCCCTGGAAGTAGATGCCCGGCTCCACGGTGAGCACCATGCCCGGCTCGAGCGGACCGTCGACGTGCTCCTCGGTGCGGGAGTGGGCGCAGTCGTGGACGTCGATGCCCAGCATGTGGCCGGTGCCGGCCAGGGTGAAGCGGCGGTGCAGGCCCAGCTCGTACACCTTGTCCGCGCTCAGGTCGCCGAACAGGCCCCAGGAGGTGAGGTGTTCGGCGAGCTCGTGCTGGGCGGCGTGGTGGAAGTCACGGAACTGCCCGCCCGGCCGCACCGCCGCGATGCCGGCCTCCTGGGCCGCGTACACGGCGTCGTAGACCTTGCGCTGGAGCTCGGTGAAGCGGCCGTTGACCGGGAGGGTGCGGGTGACGTCGGCGGTGTAGAGGTGGTTGGTCTCCACGCCCGCGTCGAGCAGCAGCAGGTCGCCCGGCCGGGCGTGGCCGTTGTTGCGCACCCAGTGCAGGGTGGTCGCGTGCGGACCGGCCGCGGCGATGGTGCTGTAGCCCACGTTGTTGCCCTCGACCCGGGCACGGACGAAGAAGGTGCCCTCGATCAGCCGCTCGGCAGTCTCGGAGTCGGTGCCGAGGACGCGCACCACGTCCTCGAAGCCGCGGGCGGTGGCGGCGCAGGCGAAGCGCAGCTCCTCGATCTCGAACTCGTCCTTGACCAGGCGCAGCCCGGACAGGAAGACCTCGAACTCCTCGTCCCGCTCGGCGACCGCCCGGTCCGCGAGGGCCTCCTCCACGCCCGCGTCGTGGCGGCGCAGCACCCGCACCGGGCCGGTGGCGGCACGCAGATCGGCGCGGACGGTGCGGATGTCCCGGCAGGGCAGACCGAACAGCCGCTCGCTCTCGGTGAGGCTGTTGCGGCGGCCGTCCCACAGCTCGCCGTGGTTGTCCAGCCAGAACTCGCCGTTGTCGGTGCGGGAGCGGTCGCGCAGGTAGAGCACCGCCTCGTGACCGCTCTCCCCGGTCGGCCTGAGCACCAGGAGGGCGTCCTCGGACTGGTCGCCGGTCAGGTAGGCGTAGTCGGAGGAGGGGCGGAACGCGTAGTCGGTGTCGTTGGCCCGCACCTTGGGGTTGCCGGCCGGGACCACCAGCAGCTCGCCGGGGAAGGCGGCGGACAGCTCCGCGCGGCGGCGGGCGGTGTGCGCGGCCTGCGGGACCGGCTCCAGGGCGGTGCGCTCGGTGTCGGCCCAGCCCTGCTTCATGTTCTCGGCGAGTTCGTCCGTGACGCCACGGGTCAGGCCGTTCTTCCGGTACTTGATGGTCTCGGCGGGCTCGGTCACTACGGTCTCCTGGTGAGGGGGGTGGATGCGAGGTGCTTCGCTAGGCTGCCCCGTCCGTCGGCATGCGACCCGTACGGTATACCGAACACTGCCGGGAGAGAAGAGGTCGAGCGTGAACGATGCCGAGGAATCCGTCCGGGGCGTCCTCGCCGCCAACCTGAAGCGGGTGCGGGCCCAGCGCGGACTGTCGCTGTCCGAGCTGTCCCGGCAGGCCGGGGTCGGCAAGGCGACGCTCTCCCAGCTGGAGTCCGGGGCCGGCAACCCCACCCTGGAGACCGTGCTCGGGCTCTCCCGGGTGCTCGGCGTGCCGATCTCCGACCTGGTCGAGGCCCGGCCCGCCGGCGAGGTCACGGTGGTGCGCGCGGCCGAGACCGAGGTGCTCAGCGGCCGGGGCGTCGACCTGCGCCCGCTGCGCCGGATCGAGTCCGGGGACACGGTGTTCGAGATCTACGACCAGGTGGTGCGCACCGGCGTCGCACAGGACTCCGGCGGCCACACCGGCACCGAGCACACCGTCGTCCAGACCGGCCGGCTGGGCGTGCGGGTCGACGGCCGGGAGGTCGAGCTCGGCCCCGGCGACTACATCGGCTTCGACGCCGCTCTCCCGCACGCCTACACCGCGCTGGACGGCGAGCAGGTGCGGTCGGTACTGGTGCTCCAGTACCGGGCCGAGCAGCACGGCCACCTCGCCGAGCCGGCCCGGCCGGCCTCGTGGGGGCTCTGGCACTGAGCGAGCCGTAAGGGGGGCGATTCCCCGCACCGCCGCACGGCCTGGTCGCCGCAGGCTCCGTCCGTTCGGAATACCGAACGGCCGGACCGTGCGGCGGGACCCGGCCGCCGCTCTCGGTGCTTCCCTGAACGGCGACCTGGCCGTCGTCGCCGAGCTGATGGCCGCCGACAGGGTCCGACCGGCGGCTGACCAGCGCCTGACCACGGCATCGGAACCGGACAGCCCGGTCGTCGGCTCAGCTGAGCCGACGACCGGGCTGTCGGGGGGTGTCGGGGCGTGCGGTCAGACGGTGACCCGTTCGGCGCGCTCCGCCTGGAGGCCGGCGGGCTGCTCGGCGGTGGCCGAGGTGTTCTCCCGGGGGGCGGGGAGCACGGCCATGATCACGCCGGAGATCACGATGGTCGCCGCCCAGGCGAGCCCGTACCTGCCGACAAAAGTGTCGGAGAGCGGGCCGGCGAACCAGTCGCACTTGGTGAAGGCGAGCCCGATCAGCAGCGCGAGCACCCAGGACACCATCGCCTGCCAGCAGAAGCCGCCCTTGTACCAGTACCGGCTGTTCCTGCTGGTGTCCATCAGCCCGGCGGCGTCGTAGCGCACCGCACGCGACCGGCGCCGGAACATGTCCACCGCGTAGACGCCGATCCAGGCCGAGAAGGAGACGGCGAGCAGGATCAGGAAGGTGATGAAGGAACCCAGGAAGCTCTTGGCGACCAGCATCAGCAGCAGACCGCCGACCAGCGAGATCACGGCGTTGATGCTGACGGCCATGGCGCGCGGCAGCCTGACGCCCATGGTCTGCGCGGTGAAGCCGGCCGAGTACATGGAGAGGCTGTTGATCAGCAGCATGCCCACGATCGCGGTCAGCAGGTAGGGCACGGCCAGCCAGGTCGGCAGCAGGTCGCCGAGGAAGGAGACCGGGTCCGCGGCCTGTGCCAGGCCGGGCGAGGCCACCGCCATCACGGCACCCATCAGCACCATCGGCACCATCACCAGGCCGGCGCCGGAGACCGTCACACCGACGATCTTCCTGCCGGAGGCGGCGTGCGGAAGGTAGCGGGCGAAGTCCGGGCCGGTGGGGACCCAGCTGATGCCACCGGCGGCGATGGTCCCGATGCCGGCGATCATCATCGCCGTGGTGCCCGCGGGCTTGGAGAAGACCTCGCTCCAGTGCATGGTCGCGACCAGGTAGCCCAGCACCAGCACGCTGAAGACGCCGAAGAGGTACGTCGACCAGGTGTTGCAGACGTTCAGCGCCTTGCGGCCCATGCCGGAGACCAGGAAGGTGCAGGCGACGAAGGCGAAGAGCGTGATCACGATCAGCGCGGTGTTGCTCTTGACGCCGAAGAGCAGGTCCAGGACGGTCAGCACGGCGTAGGCACCGGTGACGGCGTTGATCGTCTCCCAGCCGAACCGGGCGATCCAGAGGATCGCGCCGGGGAAGAGGTTCCCGCGCACCCCGAAGGTGGCCCGCGAGAGGGTCGCGCCCGGCGCCCCGCCCCACTTCCCGGAGACCGACAGCACGCCGACCATGCCGAACGAGACGAGCGCGGCGCACGCGGCGACGATCAGGACCTGCCAGAAGTTCAAGCGGTTGAACACCACCAGGGCCGCACCCATGGTGAGAAGCAGGACGCTGATGTTCGCCGCGACCCAGGTCGGGAAGAGCTCGCGGACTCTGCCCCGGCGCTCGTGGTCGGGGACGGGGTCGATACCGCGGGTCTCTATCGCGCCGTCGGTGTCGGCGGTGGACAGGTTGTCCATGAGGGTGGCTCCGTGCGTGTGAAGCGGGAGATTAATCGGGCATATGGAACATTTATGGAACTCTTCGCGCGTAGCACGGGAGTTGCTCCATCCTACTTTGTTCCGGATGTGACCCGATTGTGCGGTTGCTCACCGACGGTGAGGCGCCGGGCGGCCGGGCGGGCTCTTCGGCGCACCCGCCGGTGCGCCCGAGGCCGAAAAGCGGGTGCCGCCGGCCCGTCGGATGGAGCAGCATGATCCGTATGTCCGACACCTCAGTACTCACCCGCGCCGAGGCCGTCGAGCGCCACCGGTTGCTCGACGTCCGCACCGTCCACCTCGACCTCGACCTGACCCGCGGCCGGGAGGTGTTCGGCTCCACCACGGTGATCCGCTTCGGCTGCACCACCCCGGGCGCCGGGACCTACGTGGACGTCAAGCCGGCCGGACTCCGCCGGGTGGTGCTGAACGGCCGCGAACTGGACGTCGGCGCACTGCGGTCCGGGCGCTTCCCGCTGACCGACCTGGCGGCCGACAACGAACTCACCGTCGAGGCCGACATGGCCTACTCGCACACCGGCGAGGGCATGCACCGCTTCGCCGACCCCGCCGACGGCGAGGACTACGTCTACACCCAGTCCTTCCTCGACGACGGCCCGCGGGTGTTCGCCTCCTTCGACCAGCCCGACCTCAAGGCGCGCTACACGGTGTCCGTCACCGCGCCGCCGCAGTGGACCGTGGTCGGCAACAGCGTGGGCCGCCAGGTCTCGCCCGGCCGCTGGGAGTTCGCGCCCACCCCGGCGATCAGCAGCTACCTGGTCTCCGTGGTGGCCGGCCCGCTGCACTCGGTGCGCGCCGAGCACGACGGGATCCCGCTCGGCCTGCACTGCCGCCGCTCGCTCGCCGCCCACCTGGACGCCGACGCCCCCGAGCTGCTGGAGATCACCCGGCAGGGCTTCGACCACTACCACCGGGTCTTCCGGCACCGCTACCCCTTCGACAGCTACGACCAGTGCTTCGTGCCGGAGTTCAACCCCGGGGCGATGGAGAACCCGGGCTGCGTCACGCTGCGCGACGAGTACGTCTTCCGCTCCGCCGTGGCCGACACCAAACGCGAGGAACGCGCCCTGGTGGTGGTGCACGAGATGGCGCACATGTGGTTCGGCGACCTGGTCACCATGAAGTGGTGGGACGACCTGTGGCTGAACGAGTCCTTCGCCGAGTACATGGCCTACAGCGTCACCGCCGCCTCCACCCGCTTCACCAGCGCCTGGACCGGCTTCGCCGCCGACCGCAAGACCTGGGGCTACGACGCCGACCAGCGCCCCTCCACCCACCCGGTGGCACCCGGCACGGTGGACGACACCGCCCAGGCACTGCAGAACTTCGACGGCATCTCCTACTCCAAGGGCGCCGCCGCACTGCGCCAGCTGGTCGCCTGGCTCGGTGAGGAGGCTTTCCTGGCCGGAGTCAACGACTACTTCGACGAGCACGCCTTCGGCAACGCCACCCTCGACGACCTGCTCCGGGCGCTGGCGGCGGCCAGCGGCCGCGACGTCCACGGCTGGGCCGACCGCTGGCTGCGCACCACCGGCGTGGACACCCTGCGGTTGACCGACGGCCGGATCGAGCACACCTCGGCCGACGGCGGGCGGCGCCCGCACCGGCTGACCGTGGGCCACTACCGACGCACCGCCGAGGGCACCCTGGAGCTGGCCGACCGCGTGCCCCTCGACCTGGCGGCCGACGGCGCCGTGGCGCAGCCGGGCGCTGCCGAGCTGACCCTGCTCAACGACACCGACCTCAGCTTCGTCAAGATCCGTCTCGACCCCGGCTCCTGGCAGACCGTGCGCTCCTCGCTCGGCGCCGTGCCCGAGGAGCTGGCCCGGGCGGTGCTCTGGAGCGCCGCCCGGGACCAGGTGCGCGACGGGGAGCTGGCGCCCGGCGAGTACCTGGAACTGGTCGCCGCCCACCTGCCCGGCGAGACCTCGGTGCACCTGGTGGACGCGGTGCTCTCCTTCGCCCGCGAGTTCGTGGTGGACTGCGCCGTGCCGCCGGCCGGGCGGGCGGCGGCGCTGGCCGGACTGGCACAGGTCTGCCGCACCCTGCTGCGCCGCACCGACGGCGAGCCGGACCGTACCGGTCTGCGCCTGGTGGCCGTGCGCGGCGTGATCGGCACCGCCGTCGGCGAGTCGCAGGCCGCCGAGCTGCGCGGCTGGCTGGCGGCCGGCACGGTGCCCGGCGGGCCGCTGCTCGACCCGGACCTGCGCTGGCAGCTGCTGCTGCGGCTGTGCGTGCTCGGCGCGGCGGGTGAGCCGGAGATCGCCGCCGAGCTCGCCGCCGACCCCAGCGACACCAGCGAGCAGGGCGCAGCCCGCTGCCGCGCCGCACTGCCCGACCGGGAGGCGAAGGAGGCCGCCTGGCAGGCGCTGTTCCACGGCGAGCTCTCCAACTACCTGGCCACCGCCACCGCCAGGGGGTTGTGGCAGCCCGAGCAGGCCGAGCTGCTGGACGAGCTGACCACGCGCTACTTCGAGGAGCTGGGGTCAGCCGCCGGCCGCCGCGGCCCCGCACTGGCCCGGGTGCTCACCACGGTGGGCTTCCCCGCCTTCGCCGCCACCGAACGGACGGTGCGGGCCGCCGAGGCCTGTCTGGCCGACCCGGACCTCACCGCGGCGACCCGGCGCGGACTGGTGGACCAGCTGGACACGCTGCGCCGCGCGGTCCGGGCGCGGGCACTGACCGAGCAGTAGCACCCGTCGAGCGACGGGCGGCGGCGCGACCCGGGTGGCCGCGCCGCCGCATTCCACCTCACCGCCGTGTCAGGAACAGTGTCACCGCTCGGTCCAAGGCACCGACGCTCTTCGCCCGGGCGCGTGGCCGTCAACCGGCTGGGCGGGTCTCCGTCTTGGGGCGCGAACGGTGCGGGAACGGTCCGTGAATTGTTCCCCGGTCGGGTGACTGTCCGGTCGGCCGCCGTGGCCCTGCGGGCATCATGGGCCGCGACCGGGACGTCGCGGAACAGGGAGTCGACCGATGGGAAGGCCGATGGCGGAGTTCGGCTGCGTGAAGTGCTACGGCGAGGACGAGCGGGCGGTGTGGGGGCGGCAGCGGGAGGGCTTCGAGCACGAGGCGGAGGTGGTGGACGGCTCGCGCTTCTCCGTCAACCTCCGGCGCTGCCGGGACTGTTCGCAGCAGTTCGTGTGGATCTTCACCGAGGTCGTCGACTGGATGGGCGGGGACGACGCCCAGTACGTGACGATCATGCCGCTGACCGTCGCCGAGGCCACCGGCCTGAGGAGCGGGACCCTGCGCCCCCACGACCTCGGCGCGCTCGGCCGCGGCCGCCGCCACCTGAACCACGACTGGCCCACCGGCGGCCCGGCACGGCTGCACTGGCGCTCCGGCCGATTCCTGATCGACCTCGGGGCCGCCCGGCCGGACGTCATCGAGCGGCTGGTCGTCGTCCTCCGCAGAGGTATGCGGCCGTAGTCGGAGCCGGCGCCGTCACCGCCGGAAGTCTCGCGCTGGCGGCATCGGTTCTCCTGCTGATTCCCGAGCGGGTTTCCCCTGCCGCGAGCGCCTTGGTGTTCGCTCTCGTATTCCTCGCAGCCTCCACGGGCGCACTCGTACTCGTGGCGGGGTGGATGAGGGTGCGGACATGGCAACGTGGGCTTCGAGGTGACTCGAAGCCCACGCCGTTTCTCCGTTCCTCAGCCGTCGTTGAGGGCGTAGCTGCGGAAGGTGGCGAGGAGGGGCAGCACCTCGGTCCTGCTGGGATCCTCGGTGACGGCCCGCATCGCGTCGATCACGGTGTGGGCGATGATCTTGGTGACGGAGAGGTCGTCAGGGGCCGAGAGGGCGCCCCAGGCCTTGAGGGTCTGGTTGAGCAGGGCGCTCATCCGGGCACCGATGTTGGAGCTGACGGCATCGGAGATCTCGGCGATCTCCTCGTCGCTCATGGTGGCGCGCAACCCGAAGGCGAGCGCCATCAGGGTGTCCATGGCGTGCTCGCCGTACACGGCGACCAGCGCCGGCAGTGGCCGTTCACCGGCACTGCCCGCCGCCAGGGCGGACAGCGCCTCGTCGTCGTCCTTCCATGCCGCCTCCAGGGCGGCCAAGGCCCGCAGGGCCTCGTCCATGGTCAGCCCGTCTGTCATGGAAGGAACGGTATTGAGCCGTCCCGGCTTCCGACAGGGCCGGGAGCCGGGATCACCCCTTCGAGCGAAGGGGGGCCGATTCGGGCCGGTGGAGGCTCGCGAAGTGCTCCACGTCCCAGCTGCCGCCCAGCTCGGGGGCCAGCGAGGCGTACGCGAGGGTGGCGAAGTCCTCGCCGCCGCCCGCCCGTTCCGGCAGCGCGCCGAGCAGCGGGGCGCCGGCGCAGCGAGGCAGGTCCGCGAGGTTGCAGCGTTCGGCGAGGCCGGGATCGCTGGGCCAGGAGCCGACCAGGACGCCCGCGAGGGGGAGTTCGCGGGCCGCCAGGGCCTCCGCCGTGAGGGAGACGATGTTGAGCGTGCCGAGCCCGGCGGAGGCGATCAGCAGCACCTCGGCGGGGAGCCCGGCGTCGAGGACGGCCCGGGCCTGGTCGGCGAGCGTGCGGCCCTCGCCGTCGTAGCGGACCAGCAGCCCGCCCGCGCCCTCCACGAGGACGAGGTCGTGGGTGGAAGCCAGTTCGGCGACGGCCTCGGCCACCTCGGCGGGGGAGAGGTACGGCATCCCGGCCCGCCGGGCGGCCGTGTCGGGCGCCAGCGGTTCGGGGTAGCGCACCAGCTCGCGGAAGGTCAGCTCGCCTGCCAGTCGGCGCACTTCGGCCGCGTCGCCGGGCTCCTCCGGGGAGACCCCCGTCTGCCCGGGCTTGAGTACGGCGACCTTCAGCCCGGCCCGCAGCGCCGCCGAGGCGACCGCCGCGGTGGCGACCGTCTTGCCGACGTCGGTGTTGGTGCCGGTCACGAACAGGATGCGCGCGCTCATCCGGCCACCGCCGCGGCGGTCACGGCGGCGGCGATCCGCGCCACGTCCTCGTCCTCCGTCACATAGGGCGGCATGGTGTAGATCAAGTCCCGGAACGGCCGCAGCCAGACGCCCGCGCGGGCGGCCGCCTCGGTCGCCGCCGGGACGTCCACCGGGTGGTCCAACTGCACGACGCCGATGGCGCCCCGGACCCGGACGTCGTGCACGCCGGGGACGTCCGCGGCCGCCGCGAGGCCCTCGGTCAGCCCGGCTTCGATCCGATGCACCTCCGCCGACCAGTCCTGCCCGAGCAGAAGCTCCAGCGAGGCGTTGGCGACCGCACAGGCCAGCGGGTTGCCCATGAACGTCGGCCCGTGCGCGAGCACCGGCACCTCGCCGCGGCTGATCCCGTCCGCGACCTCGCTCGTGCACAGCGCGGCGGCCAGCGTCAGGTAGCCGCCGGTCAGCGCCTTGCCCAGGCACATCACGTCCGGCGAGACGCCCGCGTGGTCGGCGGCGAACAGCGCGCCGCTGCGCCCGAACCCGGTGGCTATCTCGTCGAAGACCAGCAACACCCCGTACCGGTCGCACAGTTCGCGCAGCATCCGCAGGTACCCGGGGGAGTGGAATCGCATTCCGCCAGCGCCCTGGACCACCGGCTCGACGATGACGGCGGCCAGTTCGTCGGCGTGACGGGACATCAACTCCTCGAACCGGGCGGCGTATTCGGGATCGACCGGGGCGTCGAACCCGGCGGGCGGCTCCGGGGCGAACAGCTGGCCGGGCAGCACCCCGCCCCACAGGTGGTGCATCCCGCCGTCCGGGTCGCACACCGACATCGGGTGGAAGGTGTCCCCGTGGTAGCCGCCGCGCCAGGTGAGCAGCCGGCGCTTGGCCGGCCGCCCGGTGGACTGCCAGTACTGGAGGCACATCTTCATCGCGACCTCGACGGCCACCGAGCCCGAGTCGGCGAGGAAGACGTGCTGCAGCGGCTCCGGGGTGATCTCCACCAGCGTGGCCGCCAGTCTGACGGCGGGCTCGTGGGTGAGCCCGCCGAACATCACGTGGCTCATCCGTCCCAGCTGCTCGCGCACCGCCTCGTCCAGCACCGGGTGCCGGTAGCCGTGGATCGCCGCCCACCAGGACGACATCCCGTCGACCAGCTCGCGCCGCCCGCCCGCGACCGGTTCGGCCAGCCGCAGCCGAACCCCTGAGGCGGACTCGACGAGGTACGGGGTGACCGTCCCGGGCATCGGCCCGTACGGGTGCCACACGTGGGCGCGGTCGAGGGCGAGCAGGCTGTCGGCGGACGGCTGGAGCATGGTGGGCGGTTCTCCCGTGAGTATCAGGCGTTGGGCGCGAGTTCGGTGCCGGCGCCGCGGCGGCGGACCTTCACGAGGTCGCTGCGGAGCTCGTCGTTCCCGGGCTCCCCGGCCGGCGGGGCGTCGGCGACGGCCTCCGGCGCGGGGGCGGCGTTCGCGTGCCCGCCGCACGGCCCGCTGCCGCAGGCCGAGGCCGCGGTGCCGCAGCCGCCGGCGGCCTGGGCCGCCTCGGCGACGTCCGCGCGGTGGCGCGGCAGGGTGGCCTCGCCGGCGCCCTCGACCTCGAAGCCGGCGTCCTTGATCATGTCGAGGTCGGCCTGCCCGGCCTGGCCCTCGCTGGTCAGGTAGTCGCCGAGGAAGATGGAGTTGGCGATGTGCAGGCCGAGCGGCTGCATCGAGCGCAGGTGCACCTCGCGCCCGCCCGCGATCCGCACCTCGGTGTCCGGGTTGACGAAGCGGACCATCGCCAGGATGCGCAGGCAGCGCTGCGGGGTGAGGTTCCACTCCTGGGCGAGCGGGGTGCCCTCGAAGGGGATCAGGAAGTTGACCGGGACGGAGTCCGAGCCCAGCTCGCGCAGCGCGAAGACGACGTCGACCAGGTCCTCGTCGCTCTCGCCCATGCCGGCGATCAGGCCGGAGCAGGCGGACAGGCCCGCGCCGTGCGCCTTCTGTACGGTGTCCACCCGGTCCGCGTAGGTGTGAGTGGTGGCGATGTCGCCGTAGGTGCCCTCGGAGGTGTTGAGGTTGTGGTTGTACGCGTCGGCGCCGGCCGCCTTGAGCCGCTCCGCCTGGTTGTCGGAGAGCAGGCCGAGGCAGACGCAGATCTCGACCGCGGGGTCCGCGTCCTTGATGGCGGCCATGGTGTCGGTGACCCGGTCGATGTCGCGGTCCGTCGGGCCGCGGCCGCTGGCGACCAGGCAGACCCGCTTGGCGCCGCCGGCCACCCCGGCCCGGGCGGCCTCGGCGGCCTGGTCCGGCTTGAGCCAGGTGTACTTGAGGATCTCGGCCTTGGACCCGAGCCGCTGCGAGCAGTACGAGCAGTCCTCCGGACAGAGCCCGCTCTTCAGGTTCACCAGGTAGTTGAGCTTGACCCGGCGGCCGAACCAGCGGCGGCGCACCTTGCCGGCCGCGGCGACCACGTCGAGCAGCTCGTCGTCGGTGGTGGCAAGGACGGCCAGGGCCTCCTCGCGGGTCGGGACTTCGCCGCGCAGGCCCTTGGCGGTGAGGGTATCGAGCAGATCCATGGGGCGATCCTGCCTGGTCGTGATCGAGCGGCGCCAGAGCAAACCCGCCAGAAGATCGGTGTGAGGATGTGCCGATTGCCACAGTGTCGAAGGTCACGGCTCCGCCGCTGGTCACGCGCTTGACGCGGGGCCGGGCCGCCGGTTACCGGCGGGTAGCGGGCGGCTCCGGCACACAATGATCCACAACCCCCGACCCCGTGATCCACGCCACCCGGAGGGTGCTTAGAATCTGCGCCATGACCACGCAGGGGGACCGCACCCCGACTCCGGGAGAAGGCCGGGAAGGCCGGGCAGGGCAGCGGGTCGGCGGGGGCGCCGACGCCGACGGGGGGAAGGAGCGCAGGCGGGGGCGTCGACTGACGGGCCGTCGCGCGGCCGGCTGGATCGTCGTGGTCGGAGTGGTCGCGGCCGGCGGATGGATCATCACCCGCCCGATGCCCGGCGACTACATACCCGGGCTCGGCCCGTCCACCAAGGACGCGTCCGGAACGCCGCGCGTGGTGGGCTCCCCGCCGCCGCTCACCGACCCCGAGGCCCTCAACGTCGACAACATCTTCCCCGCCCAACGGCCGGTCGAGGTCGGCACCTTCAAGGCGCGGCGCAACGGCGTCCGGCAGGGCGAGAACTGCGTCGAGGTGCTCCAGGACCGCACCCAGGACCCGCTGAAGGACACCGGCTGCCAGGGCTACCTGACCGTCAGCTTCACCGGCCAGGACCGCCCGGTGCTCAGCAGCGTCACCTTGCTGCGCTTCCCCGACCAGCCCTCCGCCGCCAAGGCCGCCGACGCCCTGCGGGCCAAGCCCGGCGCGGTCGCCTTCATCCTCGCCGACGCCTCCACCGCCCCCACCCAGCCCCCCGGCGGCGCCAAGCCGGGCGGCGAGCCGCGGATCGAGGCGGTCGGGCACTACGTGACGGTCACCAGTTCGCGGCCGGGCGACGGCCGCCCGGCGGGCTCCACCGGGACGCCGGCCGCCTCGGCCCCGACGGCCACCGGCACGGGGCCCAGCACCGAACAGACCCTGGACGAGGCCACCCGGGCGCTCTCCTACGCGGCGGGCTCGCCGTTCGTCTGGATCTGACGACGCCGTAGCGACCCCGTAGCGACGGCCCCGTGGCGGCGCCGTGGCTTTGACGCCTCCCCTGGACGCGTCGGATCCCCCCGAGGCCTCGCTCCCGGGGGGATCCGACGGACCGTGGGCTCCGGCTCTCAGCCGCCGAGCCGGTCCACCGAGGTCACCCGCAGCACCGCCCGGCCCTCCTCGTCCGAGCCGTACAGGTCGACCTCGGCGCTGATGCCCCAGTCGTGGTCGCCCTCCGGGTCGTCGAAGATCTGCCGGACCCGCCAGGCGGAGTCCTCCTCCTCGATGATCAGCATCTTCGGGCCGCGCGCGTCCGGGCCGGCGCCGAGGTCGTCGTACTCCTCCCAGTACCCGTCCATGGCGTCCGCCCAGCGGTCCGCGTCCCAGCCGTACTCGCCGTCCAGCCCGCCGAGCTCCTCGTAGTGCTCCAGCGCGCACAGCTCGACCCGGCGGAACATCTCGTTGCGCACCAGGACGCGGAAGGCGCGGGCGTTGGCCGTGACCGGCGCCGGCTTGTCGTCCAGCCGCACCTCGGCGGCCTGCGGCTCGGTCGGATTGGCCAGCTGCTCCCACTCGTCCAGCAGGCTGGAGTCGACCTGGCGGACCAGCTCGCCGAGCCAGGCGATGACGTCCTTGAGGTCGTCGGTCTTCACGTCCTCGGGGACGGTCTGCTCCAGCGCCTTGAACGCGCCGGCCAGGTAGCGCAGCACGATGCCCTCGGTACGGGCCAGCTCGTAGAAGCCGACGTAGTCCGAGAAGGTCATGGCCCGCTCGTACAGGTCCCGGACCACGGACTTCGGCTGGAGCTGGTGGTCACCGATCCACGGGTGCGCCCGGCGGTACACCTCGTAGGCGTGGGTGAGCAGTTCCTCCAGCGGCTTCGGGTAGGTGATCTCCTGGAGCCGCTCCATCCGCTCCTCGTACTCGATGCCGTCCCGCTTCATCTCGCCGACGGCCTCGCCGCGCGCCTTGTTCTGCTGCGAGGCGAGGATCTGGCGCGGGTCGTCGAGGGTCGCCTCGACGACCGAGATCACGTCCATCGCGTACGAGGGCGAGGCCGGGTCGAGCAGCTCGAAGGCGGCCAGCGCGAAGGTGGACAGCGGCTGGTTGAGCGCGAAGTTCTCCTGGAGGTCCAGGGTGAGCCGGACGATCCGGCCCTCGGCATCCGGCTCCGGCAGCCGCTCCACCACGCCGCCCTCCAGCAGCGAGCGGTAGATGGCGATCGCGGTGCGGATGTGCCGGCGCTGCGCGGCCTTGTCCTCGTGGTTGTCGGTCAACAGCTTGCGCATCGCCTCGAAGGCGTTGCCCGGGCGGCCGATCACCGACAGCAGCATCGCGTGGCTCACCTTGAACCGGGAGACCAGCGGCTCCGGGTCGGCGGCGATCAGCTTGTCGAAGGTCTCCTCGGTCCAGCCGACGAAGCCCTCCGGGGCCTTCTTGCGCACCACCTTGCGCTTCTTCTTCGGGTCGTCCCCGGCCTTGGCGATCGCCTTGTCGTTCTCGATCACGTGCTCCGGCGCCTGCGCCACCACCTGGCCGACGGTGTCGAAGCCGGCCCGGCCGGCCCGGCCGGCGATCTGGTGGAACTCGCGGGCGCGCAGGATCCGCACCCGGGTGCCGTCGTACTTGGACAGGGCCGTGAACAGCACCGTGCGGATCGGCACATTGACGCCGACGCCGAGGGTGTCGGTGCCGCAGATGACCTTCAACAGGCCCGCCTGGGCGAGGCGTTCGACCAGCCGGCGGTACTTCGGCAGCATGCCCGCGTGGTGCACGCCGATGCCGTGGCGCACGTAGCGGGACAGGTTGCGGCCGAACTTGGTGGTGAAGCGGAAGTTGCCGATCAGGTCGGCGATGGCCTCCTTCTCCGCCTTCGAGCACATGTTGATGCTCATCAGCGACTGGGCCCGCTCCACCGCCTCCTTCTGGGTGAAGTGCACGACGTAGACCGGCGCCTGGCCGGTCTGCAGCAGCTCCTCCAGGGTGTCGTGCAGCGAGGTACGCCGGTACTCGTAGAACAGCGGCACCGGGCGGGTCGCGTTGCGCACCACCGTGGTCGGCCGACCGGTGCGGCGGGTCAGGTCCTCCTCGAAACGGCGGACGTCGCCGAGCGTCGCGGACATCAGCAGGAACTGCGCCTGCGGCAGCTCCAGTAGCGGGATCTGCCAGGCCCAGCCGCGGTCCTGCTCGGCGTAGAAGTGGAACTCGTCCATGACGACCTGGCCGATGTCCGCCCGGGTGCCGTCGCGCAGCGCGATCTGGGCGAGCACCTCGGCGGTGCAGCAGATGATCGGCGCGGTCGGGTTCACGCTCGCGTCGCCGGTCATCATGCCGACCTGCTCGGTGCCGAACATCTTCACCAGGTCGAAGAACTTCTCCGAGACCAGCGCCTTGATCGGGGCGGTGTAGAAGGTCCGCTGCCCCTCGGCGAGAGCCGCGAAGTGCGCCCCCGCCGCCACCAGGCTCTTGCCCGACCCGGTCGGCGTCGCCAGGATCACGTTGTTCCCCGACACCAGCTCGATCAGCGCCTCCTCCTGCGCCGGGTACAGCGTGATCCCCCGCTCCTCCGCCCAGGCTGCGAACGTCTCGTACAGCGCGTCGGGGGTGGCGGGCTTCGGCATCAGATCAAGGAGGGTCACGCGGCTATCTTGCCTGCTCGCCGCCACCCCGGGCAAAGCCCGGGGCCGCGACGGGCCGCTCAGGAGGGCGCTAGAAGGGTGCGGCGGGTGCCTGCGCGGCCAGCTGCGGAGCGTTCGTGCAGCCCTGGGCGCGGACGGACTCCTTCGCGACGCGCAGAGCGGCGTCGATCCGGATCCGGTGGACCTCGGTGACGGGGATGTCGGTGGATCCGCGGCTACCGGTGATCGTGACCAGGCGGTACGGGAAGCTGGTGGGCCGCCCGTCCGCCTCCACGTACTCGCAGTGGAGCAACAGCTGCACCGTGCCCTCGTGGAACAGCCAGCCCTGGGCCCCAGGGCCGAAGTCCAGCGACGCGGGGACGACCGGCTGCCAGCCGGCCGCCTCCGCCTTGGTCTTCGCCTGCCGGAACTTCTCGTCGCGCCGACTGGTACTGATGTCGGCGAGCACCTCGGAGGTGCCGCCGTGCTTGCGGGTGACGGTGCAGGCAGGGTCGCCGGCGCGGACGTCGATGTCGGCGAACGTCTCCTTGCCCTGGAAGGCGGCGGTCTTGCCGTCCGGGCCGGTCAGCGCGGCGAGGTCGTCGTGGGTGAACGCGTTCCAGCACGCGCCCTGCGGCACCTCGGCCGACTGCCAGGGCTTGAGGTACCAGAGCCCGCCGCCGGCCCCGGCGACGAGTACCGCCGCGCCGATCGCGATCGGCAGGACACGGCGGCGGCGCGGCTGGTCAGCCATCGGCCTTCTCCTTCGCGAGTTCCGGGACGGCGGGGGCGGCGGCGGGCAGCTGCACCTGGTTGGCGCACTGGTACTCGGCGGCGGCCACCCGGGCGATCTTCAGCGCGACATCGGCGTACGCCTGGCGGGACTTGGCCGGCGAGGAGCCGCCGACCGGGTCGCCGCCGACGTCGACGCGGACGTACTGCGGGGCCTTGCGGTCGGGCTTGTCCGAGGCGGGGACCTGGAAGTCGCAGCGGACGTAGAGGCGGACGTGGTGGCTCGGGTCGGTGCTGGCCAGCCCGACCGCGCCGGGGCCGAAGTCCAGGTCGGCGACGGAGTAGTGCTGTGCGGTGTCCCGGGCGCGATCGGCGTCGACCCCGTCCCAGGCGGGGGCGACCTGGACCTCCAGGAGGAACCGGTCGGAGTCGTCGTCTCCCCGCCAGCGGACGTGACAGTCGTTGCTGCGGACCCAGGGCTCGTTCGGCGCGGTGGGCGTCTGGACCCGGGCATGCGGCACAGGTTCGAACGCCTTTCCGTACGGGCCGGCCAGCGGCGTCAGGTCGTCCTTCGACAGCGCCGACCAGCACGCGCTCCGCGGGATCTCCAACGACCGCCACGGCTTCCACACCCACAGCCCGCCGCCCGCGACCACGGCCACGGCGAGGCCCCCGGCCAGCCACCGCCGCCAGCGGGACGGTGGCGGGGGTGGGTCGTCGGGTGAGCGCGGGATGATGTGCGCGACGTCAACCATGGTTCGGGCAGCTCCTGTTGTCTGGGTGCTAGGAAGCGACGCGGGGGCAGTACCGGTCAGTGCCACGGCGACGTCAACCATTTCTCAGTGCTCTCGGTCGTGGCAGGTGGTGGGACGCGGGGTCAGCCCTTGCGGTAGAGATCCTGGTACGAGCCCTTGCCGCTGGTGTAGCCGGTGTTCTCCTCCTGGGCTGCTCGCCGGGCCACGTCGTTGATGTAGTTCGGGTCGGCGCCCGAGTTGCGGCCGGCATCGCGGACGGCGTTGAGGATCGCCTGCTGCGACTTGCGCTCGGCATCCGCCCTCGCGGCGCCGGCCTCGTCGCTGGCGCCGTTGTGGGTGTCCACCTTGTAGCCGTTGGCGACGTTGTCCATGATCTGGTTGACCGCGCTGTCGACGCCCTCGCCGATCAGGGGCGCCCGCTCCTTGAGCGCGTCGCCGGCGAACGACCAGATCTGGCCGGCGATCTCCCGCTTGGTGTCGACGGCGGCGTTGAACTCGGCGTCGCTGGCGGTGTGCTTCTCATAGATGGCGTCGATCATGGCGCTGGTGATCAGACCGTTGACCTGCCCGGCCGGCTTGGCGACGTTCTCGACCGCCACGGCCAGGTCCTTGTGCAACTCGGGGTGGGCCAGCACGTCCTGGATCTGGGCGGTGGTGTACGCCTGCTGTCCGGCCGCGATCGCGGCGTAGGCGTCCGGGTCGTGGCCGAGCGCGCCGAGCAGGCGCCCGACCTGGCCCTGATCGAGGAGGTCGGAGGCGGAGCCAGGCCCCTCCAGGGCGCCCTGGACGTCGCCGATGTAGTTGGCGGTCATGTTTCCGAGGCTGCCGTTGAGGTTCGCGAACAGGCCGCCCTTGAGCAGGTCCGGGCCGCCCTCGGAGCCGAACGTCTTCACCACCTCCTTCATGACGTCGTTCATCGCGGCGGTGTGCGGGGGGAACTTGCCGTCCACGTTGTCGTACGCCCTGCCCGTGGTGGCCGCCTCCAGGGCGTGGCCCAGGGCGCTGACGTCGAAGGGGTCGGCGGTGCCCGGGTTGGGCCGGGGCGGGTACTGCTGGTCGAGCAGGAGCGACCGGGAGCCGGTGTCGGTGAGCGTCTTGAGGTAGGTGTTCGGGCCGCCGGTGCTCTTGACGGTGCCGTCCGGGTTGTAGGTGGTCGGTGCGTCGTGGAAGAACTTGGTGGCGGCCTCGGGGTTGTGGCCGAGCCCTTCCAGGATGGCGGACATCGGGTTGATGCCCCGGATGTTGCCGTCCTTGTCGGGCACACCGATGAACTTGAGCTCGGTGAACGGGTACGCGGCCTTGGTGGCCGCGTCCCAGCGCATCGGGTTCTCCTGGGTGAGCTGGGTGACGTGCTCCGCGATCGGGTTGAGGAAGTGCGCGTCGTACTTACCGTTCCGCAGGAGGTTGGCCATGATCTGGTAGCCGTACGGGCTGTGCGCCGGGTCGGCGCCGGGCGGCACGGGGATCTGCTTGGCGCCAGCGGCCCGGAACCTGGTCTCCCACTCGTCCGACACGTGCACGGGCTGCTTGGTGTCGGTCGCGGTGGCCAGGGTCAGGCCCAGGTCCTTCTGGATGGCCTTGAGCGCGGCGCTGCGGGCCGTGCTGTTGGCGTAGTCCCCGCTCTGGGCCATGGCGCCGTACTTGGCCATGAAGGTGCCCGGGTCCTGGTTGCCGTAGAAGGAGGTGGCGAACCGGGGGTCGTTCTTGTGGTGGTCCAGGATGTCCTGGAGGTGCTTGACCTGGGCGTCGGTGGCCTGGCCGCCGAGGCTCAGGATGTAGGTGGCCGCCTTGGCCTCCTCCTCCGGGATGCCGCCGACGGGGTTGGCGTTGAACGCGGTGCCGTCGCTGCCGGTGTCGTCCCCCAGCGCCCTGGAAGCGTCGAGGTCGGCCTCGGTGGCGCGGTCGATCGCGTCGGCGATGGCCTTGGCGGCCGTTTCGGCCTTGGCCTTCCAGCTCTTGGCGTACTCGGCGTCCTTCTTGTCCTCCTGGGTCGTGGGCGGAGGCCAGTGCACCGCGCCCTCGCCGTCGACGGTGAGGCCGGCGTCGGTGGCGTGCTGGACGGCGGTGGTGAGGTCCTGTTTGGCGGCCGTGATCTCGGTGTGGGCGTCGCGGAGGGTCTTGGCCAGGGCCGAGGCCTCCTCGAAGGCCGCGTGGATCTGGTCGCGAGCCCAGGTGAGCTTGGCGTTGGCGAGGCCGGCGGCGTCGCCGTGCCAGCCGGACTGCTGGATGGTGCCGAGGACCTCGTTCTGCATCCGCTGGGTGAGGTCCCACTTGCGGACGAGGCTCTCGAAGTCGCCCGCCGCGGAGGCGAGGCTGCTGAGGTCGACCTGCTTGAGTTGGCTGAACGTCACCATGATGGTGCTGTATCCCCCGTTTGCGCTGACGCTAGCTTCCGGCGCCCTGCGGCTTGTTGAAGTTGGCCTGGATGTCCGAGTCGGTCTTGCTGTAACTCTGGGCCGTGGTCTGCAGGTTGGTGCCGATGTCACCGACGGTGGTCTGCAGCCCGCTGGACTGACTGGTCCAGGTGCCCCAGGTGGCGGTGAGTGTGCCGCCGAGGTTCCAGCCCTTGAGGGACCCGGCCGCGGCGTTGACGTGCTGGCCGGGCTGGTCGCACTCGGTCTTGACGGAGTCCCGCAGGGCAAAGGCGTTCTGTGCGGCCTGCTGGAGTACGCCGGGGTTCACGGCGACGGTCTTGCCGCCGCCCGCCGGGCTCAGCGAGACCGGCGCGGCGTTGGCACCGGCGAGATCCGGGAACTGCTTCTTCGCCTCTTCGGTCAGATTGCCCTTGTCGTCGAAGAGCCACGGATTCATGCGACGCTCGAATTCGAGGTCGGTCATTGTTTGCCCCCCAGGTAAAGATCGGCATGCATTGTACTATTTTCGCGGCGCGAATTTCGGTGAATGGACTATTGATTCCTGGTTAACGCATGGTGAATCACGATGGGAATGCCGGGTTCGCACTGTGCCGATCCGCACGTTGCCCGACACGCGGCGGCATGCCAGAGTGCCGGGCATGAACCATCCGCTCGCGGCCGAGCCGCGCACCCCCGCCCCCGCTCCTGCGCACGTCTTCGACTGGCTCGACGAGACGGCCGCGATGCGGGCGGAGGCCGGGCTGACGCGGACGCTGCGCAGCCGGGCGGCGGACGACGCGGTGCTGGACCTCGCGGGCAACGACTACCTGGGGCTGACCAGGCACCCGGTGGTCGCCCGGGCGGCGGCGGACGCGGCGCTGCGCTGGGGAGGCGGCTCGACGGGGTCGCGGCTGGTGACCGGGACGACCGCGCTGCACACCGAACTGGAGGAGGAGCTGGCCGAGTTCTGCGGGGCGGAGGCCGCGCTGGTGTTCTCCTCCGGGTACACGGCCAACCTCGCTGCGCTGACCGCGCTCACCGACCCGGACACCCTGATCGTCTCCGACGCCTACAACCACGCCTCGCTGATCGACGGCTGCCGGCTCTCCCGCGCCGACGTCCACCGGGCCCCGCACAGTGACCCGGCGGCGGTCGCCGGGGCACTCGCCGGGCGGGCGCAGCGGCGGGCGCTGGTGGTCACCGACTCGGTGTTCTCGGTGGACGGCGACGCGGCCCCGCTGCCCGCGCTGTCCGCCGCCGTTCGCGCGCACGGCGCGGCGCTGCTGGTGGACGACGCGCACGGGCTGGGCGTGCTCGGCCCCGGCGGCACCGGGGCGCTCGCGGCGGCCGGGCTCGCCGGGCAGCCGGACACTGTGGCCACCGCCACCCTCTCCAAGTCGCTCGGCTCGCAGGGCGGCGCCGTCCTCGGCCCGCGCCGGGTGATCCGCCACCTCACCGAGACCGCCCGCACCTTCATCTTCGACACCGGCCTCGCCCCGGCCGCCGCCGGCGCCGCCCTGGCCGCCCTGCGCCTGCTGCGCGCCGAGCCGGCCCGCGCCGAACGCGCCCGCGAGGTCGCCCGCACCCTGGCCCGGCAGTTGTCCGCCGCCGGGCTGCGGTCCTGCGAGCCGGAGGCCGCCGTGGTCTCCGTCCGCGCCCCCGGCCCCGAGGCCGCCGTCGCCTGGGCCGCCGACTGCCGCCGCGCCGGCCTCGCCGTCGGCTGCTTCCGCCCGCCGTCCGTGCCGGACGGCATCTCCCGGCTGCGGCTGACCGCGCGGGGCGACCTGACCGACGGGCAGATCGCCGAGGCCGTCCGCATCGTCGCCGAGCTGGCCCCGGCGGGCGCGCGGAGCTGAAGCCCCGGCGGCCCTACTTCTTCTTCGCCCGGCTCGGCTGGACGCGGGTGGGCTCGCCGGCCGCCTTCGGGTGGTCCGGCGGGTACGGGAGTTCGCCGAGGCCCTCGTCGCGCAGCTGCTTGTCGTACAGCTCCAGCAGGGCCTCCAGCCGGAACGCCTGGCCGTCCATCTCGGCGTTCAGGTCGCCGAGTTCGGCGAAGCGGGCGGGGACGGTGCGCAGGTCGAAGTCCTCGGGGGCGGCGTCGTCCAGTTCCTCCCAGCGCAGCGGGGTGGAGGCGGTGGCGCGAGGCCGGGCGCGCAGGGAGTAGGCGGAGGCGATGGTGCGGTCGCGGGCCATCTGGTTGTAGTCGACGAAGATCCGCTCGCCGCGCTCCTCCTTCCACCAGGCGGTGGTGACCTCCCCGGGCATCCGCTGTTCCAGCACCCGGCCGAGCGCGATCACCGCGTGCCGTCCGTCGGTGAAGGTCCACTCGGGCGCCAGCGGCACGTAGACGTGCAGCCCGCGCCCGCCGGAGGACTTGGGCCACCCGCGCAGCCCGTACTCCTCCAGCAGGGCGCGCAGCTCGTGGGCGGCGCGGACGGCGTCGTGGAAGTCGGTGCCGGGCTGCGGGTCGAGGTCGATCCGCAGCTCGTCCACGTGGCCGGTGTCGGAGCGCCGCACCGGCCAGGGGTGGAAGGTGAGGCAGCCCAGGTTGGCCGCCCACAGCACGGCGGCCGGCTCGGTGGGGCAGATCTCGTCGGCGGAGCGGCCGCTGGGGAACTCGATCCGGGCGGTGGGCAGCCAGTCCGGCAGACCCTTGGGTGCGCGCTTCTGGTAGAAGAACTCGCCGTCCACCCCGTCCGGGAAGCGCTGCAGGGTGGTCGGGCGGTCGCGCAGCCCGCGCAGCACTCCGTCGGCGACGGCCAGGTAGTACTGCGCGACGTCCAGCTTGGTGAAGCCGCGCTCGGGGTAGTACACCTTGTCCGGGTTCGACAGCCGGACGGTGCGTCCGGCGACATCCAGTTCCACGGTTGAGCCCACGCCCCTCACGCTAAGCGCCGAACGCCCGGCGCGCGCCCCGAGAGGAACCGGGCGAGGATCGGTCGCATGGACCTGCCCGTGATGCCGCCGGTGGCGCCGATGCTCGCCAGGTCGGTGACCGAGATCCCGCCGGGGATGCAGTACGAGGCCAAGTGGGACGGCTTTCGCTCGGTCGTGTTCCGCGACGGCGACGAGGTGGAGCTCGGCAGCCGCACCGGCAAGCCGCTGACCAGGTACTTCCCCGAGCTGGTCGAGGCGTTCAAGCGGGAGCTGCCGCCGCGCTGCGTGCTGGACGGCGAGGTGGTGATCGCCAGGGACGGCCGGCTGCGCTTCGAGGAGCTGCTGGAGCGGATCCACCCAGCGGCGAGCCGGGTGAAGCTGCTCGCCGGGCGGACCCCGGCCTCCTTCGTCGCCTTCGACCTGCTCGCGCTCGGGGACGAGAGCCTTCTGGACGAGCCGCTGTCGGTGCGCCGCCCGGCCCTGGAATCCGCGCTCGCCTCCGCCGCGGACCCGGTGTTCACCGCCCCTGCCGCCACCGACCTCGACCTCGCCCGGACCTGGTTCGCCGAGTACGAGGGCGCCGGACTGGACGGGGTGGTCGCCAAGCCGCTGGACCAGCCGTACCGGCCGGGCGAGCGGACCATGTACAAGATCAAGCACGAGCGCACCGCGGACTGCGTGGTGGCCGGCTATCGCGAGCACAAGAGCGGTCCGGTGGTCGGCTCGCTGCTGCTCGGCATCTTCGACGACGACGGCAGGCTCCAGCACGTCGGCGTCTGCGCGGCCTTCTCGATGGCCCGCCGCCGCGAACTCGCCGAGGAATTGGCGCCGTTGCGGATGGAGGACCTCTCCCGGCACCCCTGGGGCGGCTGGGCGGACGAGGCCGCGCACGCGCAGGGCCGGCTGCCCGGTGCGGTCAGCCGCTGGACCGGCGGCAAGGACCTCTCCTGGATCGCGCTGCGCCCGGAGCGGGTGGTCGAGGTCGCGTACGACCACATGGAGGGCACCCGGTTCCGGCACACCGCGCAGTTCCGCCGCTGGCGGCCGGACCGCATGCCGGAGAGCTGCACCTACGCGCAGCTGGAGGAGCCGGTCTCGTACGACCTCGGCAAGGTGCTGGGGATCTGACGGTGCGTCGGAGGCCCGACCCGGGCGACCGGGTCGGGCCTCCGAGGTGGTGCAGGCTCAGGAGACGTGCAGCGTGGCGGTGCCGGTGGGCACGGCCGGCGTGGTCGCGGCGGGCGGCGTGGTCGCCGTGGGCGAGACCAGCGGCGAGGGGGAGGCTGTGGGCGAGACCGCGGGCGACGGCGAGGCCGTGGGCGAGGCGGTGGGCGACACCGCGGGCGACGGCGACGCGGTGGGCGAGGCGGTGGGCGAGGCGGTGGGCGAGCCCGAGGCGGGCGGGGCGGGCACCGTGTAGACGTTGTCCGGCGAGACGATCTGGGTGATCGCCTGCGCCAGGGACGTCGAGGGCTCCGAACCGTCGTGCTCAATGTCGGTGTTGAGCAGGATGGCCAGGCCGGCCTGCGCCTGCGGCAGGTAGAGCACCACGCTCTCGTACCCGGGCAGCGAGCCGTTGTGGCCGATCCACCCGTGGGCGGTGAACACCCCGAAGCCGTAGCCGACGTCGGGGGCCGTTCCGACGGCCTTGAACTTCAGCCGCTCCGCCTGGGTGGCGGGCTTGAGCAGCGGCTCGCCGGTGGCCAGCACCTTCGACCAGGTCTGGAGGTCGGCGAGGTTGGAGATCGCGGCGCCGGCCGCCCAGCCCCAGGACGGGTTCCAGGTGCTGGAGTCCTCGACCGCGCCGCTCTGCGTCTGGTTGGTGTAGCCGTGGGCGTGCGGGTCCGGGAAGGCCGCGTCGGTCGGGAGGGACGTCTTGGTGAGTCCGGCCGGGGTGAACACCTGCTGGTTCAGGAAGTCCGGGAGCGGCTGTCCGCCGGCCTTCTCGACGACCAGGCCGAGCAGGATCAGGTTGGTGTCGGAGTACTCGAACCTGGCGTCCGGGGCGAAGTTCACCGGGTGCTTGAACGCGTACGCGAGCAGTTGGTCCGGGGTGAAGGGACGGTTCGGGTCGTTGAGGTACGCCTGCTGGAAGTCCGGGTCCAGGGTGTAGTTGAACAGGCCGCTGCGCATCTCGCCGAGCTGGCGCAGGGTGATCCCGTCGCCGCCGGGCACGTTCGGGACGTACGTGGTGATCGGGTCGTCCAGGCCGAGCTTGCCCTGCTCCAGGAGCCGCAGGACGGCGGTGGCGGTGAAGGTCTTGGTCACGCCGCCGATGCGCATGTACAGGTCGGGGGACATCGTCGTCCCGGCATCCTTGTCGGCGACCCCGAAGGCGCGCTGGTAGCTGCCGTCGGGGGTGGTGTAGCCGACGATCACCCCGGGGATGGAGGCCTGGCTCATCACCTGCTTGATCGCGACGTCCAGGCGGCTCATGACGTCCGGGGTGAGCCGCACCACGCCGCCGGAGGGGCTGTCGGTCGGCGTGGGGGACGGCGTGGGGGACGGGCTGAGCGCGGCCGGCTCGGCGGTGACCGCCGGACCGTCCTGCTGCGCGGGCTTCGAGTCCCCGGAGCAGGCGGAGACGGCGAGCAGGCCGGTCAGCGCGAGGGCGGCGGAGACCACCCGTGTCGAGCGGGGAACAGCCGGCCGCGGCGAGTGGGGTACCCGCACGAAGCCGGGTATGGCCGGGCGCGGGCGCGGGCGTCGGGTGTCGGTCATCGGTCAGGGCGCCTCTCTGGGGCGGTCGGCCCCTTGGCGAAGGGCCCCGGAGCGCTGCTCGGCCAGGCCGGAGTGCTGCTCCACGGGGCTGCGGGGGGACGTCGTCACCGTAAGCACCGCCGCCGTGCGGCCGCGCGCGGGTCGGCGCCCGGCTGGACCGAACGGGAGCACCGTCAGCCGAGTGCCCCGCCGGGCTGGCGGCCCGTGTCCGGCCACCCCCGGGCGGACGGTCGCCGGTGTCGCGGCGGCCGCCCCGCGCTCGGCCGGACGGGTGAGCACCGGCACGCCGCCCCCGTCGCCGGCCGATGCTCGGGCACGATCGTTCAGCCCAGCTGTGGCCGCCCTTAAGAATTCCTCGATGGACCGCACCCGCTCCGACCAGGCAGATTTCTGCCTGCCCGGAGCGCGTCCGTCACGAGCGGCCGAACCGGGCCCCCTCGGCCTGCCCCCGAACCCGCAGGCCGTCCCACCCGCACGTCAGGAGCCGCCGTGAAGGCACTCGTCAAGCAGCAGGCCGAGCCCGGGCTCTGGCTGATGGACGTCCCCATGCCCGAGATCGGCCCCGGCGAGGTGCTGATCAAGGTGCTGCGGACCGGCATCTGCGGCACCGACCTGCACATCCGCAAGTGGGACGGCTGGGCCCAGCAGACCATCAGGACCCCGCTGGTGCTCGGCCACGAGTTCGTCGGCGAGGTCGCCGAGATCGGCGCCGGCGTCTCGGACATCGCGGTCGGCGACCTGGTCAGCGGCGAGGGCCACCTGGTCTGCGGCAAGTGCCGCAACTGCCTGGCCGGCCGCCGCCACCTGTGCCGCAACACCGTCGGTCTGGGCGTCAACCGCGACGGCGCCTTCGCCGAGTACGTGGCGCTGCCCGCCTCCAACGTCTGGGTGCACCGGGTGCCGGTCGACCTGGACGTGGCCGCGATCTTCGACCCGTTCGGCAACGCCGTGCACACCGCGCTGTCCTTCCCGCTGATCGGCGAGGACGTGCTGGTCACCGGCGCCGGCCCGATCGGCATCATGGCCGCCGCCGTCGCCAAGCACGCCGGCGCCCGCCACGTGGTGATCACCGACGTCTCCCCGTACCGCCTCGACCTGGCCCGCAAGGTCGGCGTGACGCTGGCGCTCGACGTCTCCCAGCACACCATCGAGGAGGGCCAGCAGAAGCTCGGCCTGCGCGAGGGCTTCGACGTCGGCCTGGAGATGTCCGGCCGCCCCGAGGCGATGCAGTCGATGATCGCCAACATGACCCACGGCGGGAAGATCGCCATGCTCGGCCTGCCCGCCGAGCAGTTCCCGGTGGACTGGGCCTCGATCGTGACCTCGATGATCACCATCAAGGGCATCTACGGCCGCGAGATGTTCGAGACCTGGTACGCGATGTCCGTGCTGCTGGAGGGCGGCCTGGACCTCAGCCCGGTGATCACCGGCCGCTACGCCGCCACCGACTTCGAGGCCGCCTTCGACGATGCCGCGAGCGGCAACTGCGGCAAGATCATCCTCGACTGGACCGCCTGAGCCCGACTCAGCCCCGCCGAACTGCTCCCGCCGAACTGCCAAGGAGACCGCAGTGTTCGACAACGTGCGCGCCGACGTCGCCACCACCCTGGACGAGATCCGCGAGGCCGGCCTGTTCAAGCCCGAGCGGGTGATCGGCACCCCGCAGAGCGCGGCGGTCACCGTCACCGCCGGCGGCCGCCCGGGCGAGGTGCTGAACTTCTGCGCCAACAACTACCTCGGCCTGGCCGACCACCCCGAGGTGCTCGCCGCCGCCAAGGACGCCCTGGACCGCTGGGGCTACGGGATGGCCTCGGTCCGCTTCATCTGCGGCACCCAGGACGTCCACAAGGAGCTGGAGGACCGCCTCTCGGCCTTCCTCGGCCAGGAGGACACGATCCTCTACTCCTCCTGCTTCGACGCCAACGGCGGTGTCTTCGAGACCCTGCTGGACGACCGCGACGCCGTCATCTCCGACGCGCTGAACCACGCCAGCATCATCGACGGCATCCGGCTCAGCAAGGCCCGCCGCCACCGCTACGCCAACCGCGACCTGGCCGACCTGGAGAAGCAGCTCCAGGACACCCAGGACGCCCGCCGCCGCCTGATCGTCACCGACGGCGTCTTCTCGATGGACGGCTATGTCGCCCCGCTGCGCGAGATCTGCGACCTGGCCGACCGCTACGACGCCATGGTCATGGTGGACGACTCGCACGCCGTCGGCTTCGTCGGCGCGAACGGCCGCGGCACCCCCGAGCTGCACGGCGTGATGGACCGCGTGGACATCATCACCGGCACCCTCGGCAAGGCCCTCGGCGGCGCCTCCGGCGGCTATGTCGCGGCCCGCCGGGAGATCGTCGCCCTGCTGCGCCAGCGCTCCCGCCCGTACCTGTTCTCCAACTCGCTGGCCCCGGTGATCGCGGCCGCCTCGCTCAAGGTGCTCGACCTGGTCGAGAAGTCCAACGAGCTGCGCGAGCGGCTGGCGGCCAACACCGCGCTGTTCCGCACGAAGATGACCGAGGCCGGGTTCGAGATCCTGCCCGGCGACCACCCGATCGCCCCGGTGATGATCGGCGACGCGGCCAAGGCCGGCCGGCTCGCCGAACTGCTGCTGGAGCGCGGCGTGTACGTGATCGGCTTCTCGTACCCGGTGGTGCCGCACGGCCAGGCCCGGATCCGGGTGCAGCTGTCCGCGGCGCACTCCACCGAGGACGTCGAGCGCGCCGTCGCGGCCTTCGTGGACGCGCGTGCCGAGCTGGAGGGCTGACCTCCACCCGGACCGCCCGCGGGCCGGACCGCTCGGAACCGGACCGGCCCACGGGCTCACAACCGCCGTGGGGGGGGGGGGGGAGCGGGATGGGACCGCCGCCCCCCGCCCCCCCCCCCCCCCGCCCCCCCCCCCGC